>JADGEH010000077.1 GCA_016744475.1 Thiotrichales bacterium
ATGAATATATTTATCGGGATGAGCTGCTTGCATAGCTGCCATAACAACTGCATATAAGTTGAATGCTACTCATGCCATACAAAAACCAAATAATGCTGCTTTAGGATAACATGAACCATTCATGTCTGAGTTTAAGTATTTTTGAAATGCAGTCTCAATTGTCCAACGTTTGTTATAGATATGAATCATTGTTAAGGCATCTGCTTTATCTTTTGGCAGATTAGTGAATATGCACAGTTCTTTATCTCCGTTACGGGTTGTATTTTTTAATTCTACAATCACTCGACGCACATCAATGTCTCTTCCCTCAAAGCTTAAACGTATATTTTGTTCATAGAGCAGCCCTGTAAAGGCACCTTAAATTCATTATAAAATAATAACTTAGGTTTTCAACCAACAAGACATTAAGAGGTATGAGATGGTTTTTGCCTCCATTTTGCAAAAGTTTAGTGAGAAAAGTCCCGTCACAGTCATGGTTCAAGGCTTATTAGAGCATCTACTCCATAAAGAAAAAATACTGTTTTCTTCGCTGGTGGCTATCATGTTAAAAGTCGTCTGTCGGGTGAGAAAAAACGTCTATTCAGCGTATTTAAATTCAAATGTAGAAGCCACTCGTCAAGCGGTATACGACAAGCTGAAAAATGTAGAACTTAAAACCAGTCAAGAACTCGTGCGTCACATAGGTTCAGAATCAGAATTAATGGTCCGAGACATGAAGGCTACATAGCCCCCCCTTATTAGCAGAGTTTAGAACAAAATTCTTGGATGTAAACTGTATTGAAGCGACAGAAAAAAGGCTTAAAGTTTTAATAAATACTCAGGCAGGTGCATTGCCCGGTCAATCGTGAGTGATATTTGAACAAGAGTCTGGGATTATTAGTGATGTGTTTCCTTGTGAAGAGGGCCATGCACAGGAACGTTCATTATTATCTTCGGTATTAGAAACAGTTAAAAAAGATGATTTATGGTGTGCTGGCAGGCATTTCTGCACCTTAAATATCTTATTTAAAATACAAGGTAAAACGGCTTTTTTTGTCATTCGACAACACGCAAGAATGCCATTTACCCCATTGTCTGAAAAGGTATTTGTTGGGAAACCTGATAAAGCTCAAGTTTACGAACACAGCATACGCTTAAGCTTTGAAGGAAAAGAGATGGAGGCACGTAGAATTATTGTAGCGTTAAAGAAATACACTCGGAATGGAGACAACGAACTCTGTGTTTTAACGAATATAAAAGAAGGCGCTGATGCACTGACTATTGCTCATATACATAGCCAATTCTGGACGATTGAAACGGCCTTTCAAAAACTCGAAAAACACTTGAATTCTGAAATAAACAGTTTAGGGTACCCTAAAGCCGCATTATTTGGTGTTTGTATGGCGTGAGTCGCTTTCAATATATATGCAGTGGTCATGGCTTCTATACAAGCACCATACCCAGATAAAGATATTCATGATGAAATATCTGATGATTATATAGCAGAAGAAATAGCGGCAACATTCAATGGCATGAACTTAATACCTGAAGAAAAAGATTGGCTACCTTTCGTCACCTATCATCGTTTTGAATTGAGCTGCATTTTGTTAGAAATGGCAGGTCATATAGAACTCAGAAAATTTAAGAAACATAAACGTGGTGCTAAAAAGCCACCACCTCCAAAAAATGAACGCAAAGGAAAGCCTCATGTTTCTACTGCAAAACTACTATAGCAAAATTATATCAGTTATTAAGACTGCCAGTCCTTGAAGGACTGGCAGTCTTGGGTTTGGCTATATTTCAAATCTATAAATGATGTACTTTAGCTATATCTTAATGAAATTGAATCACCTTAACAGGGCTGGCCACATGACTTCAATATTTCGATGCGTTTCTTTTTCTAGTAGTGTGCGACTGCTACAAATGCCTTGCTAATCACCATAAAGATAGCGTTTTAACAAGGCTTCAGGCGCAAAGGCGGTTGTCCTGCACCATTGCTTGCGCTGGAATGTTGAAAACCTAACGTTTCCATATCTAAGCTGTTTACATCAGCATCAATCGCCCGAACAACATTGTTTTGGCTCACGTAGTCCTCTACACTCAAAGGCATCAGCATTTCTTGTTGTGTTTCAAGTCAGCTTGGTAACGTTGTTTACTCATTATTATCCTTGCACTCATAAACTCTGCGGCTAACGCCTTGGTTTAAAACTATTATACCTTTTTTGGAATAATACTTTCACAGCCTCCTAAAGCTTATGCGTCCTACACAAAGTCTGAGCAGCTTAAGCATTTAGGCTGAAACGTTGAAAAGGCGTATGACACCCGTCATACGCTTTTTTTTATGAATACATTTCCTTGGCATGGGTGCTGGCACGGTAACAACAAGGATATTAATGCTTTATTGGATGCTTTGAGTTGCAAGTTCCTGCCATTGCTTTTACAAAAAACATCCATCAGAAAAACTTTCCTGCCCCTTGCGCAAAAAAGCGGTGTTGTACTTTGTTAAAATCAAGGGATGTTAGAACAGCACACACACAGCATATTGTTGGTTGATGATGATCCCGACAATCTGGATACCTTAATTCTCTATCTGGAAGATTACCGTTTCGGTGTCTTTACCGCCTTGAATGGTCGGGAAGGTTTGGAAGCGGCGCGGCGTGACCAACCATCATTGATTTTGCTGGATGTCATCATGCCACGCATGGATGGCTTTAGTGTCTGTCAGCAACTGAAAATCGATCCGCTTACTGCGCATATCCCCGTCATTTTTCTGACCTCCTCTGATCATGAAGACGAGAAAGCCAAAGGCTTTGCGCTGGGTGCGGTGGATTACATCACCAAACCCGTGCGGCAAAAAGAATTGCTGGCGCGGGTGACGGCGCATTTGAACCAACATCGCTTGTATCACAACCTGCTGCAACGTCTTGACGCTTACCAACAGCATTTTGGTCAATTACCAGGGGAAGTCGAAGAGGATAGCTTAGTATCTGAGCGCCAACTGAAACAGATTTACCGCGCCCGTGAATTGTTAATCGAGCATCTGGAAAATCCGCCCACTTTGGAGGAGTTGGCGCGAACAGTCGGCATGAATCGTAAAAAACTCAGCGACACCTTTCACACCTTGTACGGGCAACCCGTATTTGAATGGCTGCGCGAATACCGTTTGTTTGAAGCGCGGGGTTTGCTACGCGACAGTGCCTTGCCAGTGAGTGAGATTGCGCTGGCAGTCGGCTATGGCAACAACGCCAATTTCAGCACCGCGTTTAAAAAACGCTTTGGCATGACACCGAAGCAGTATCGGCAATTGCAGAGTAAGAACTAAGCTTCCTCTCATTTCATCGCACCCTATCCTCTAGTTCCCAAGCAGGCGCTTCACTGCCATTAAGTTAAGCCAAGATACTTGCAGGTCACTGATTTTATTCCCCCTCCTCGCAGGAGGGGGTTAGGGGGTGGTGACTGAAAGCAGGTTTCCTTAGTTTTTTATTGAAGGAATAAATGCTCTTGAACACCACCCCTCAATCCCCTCCTTCAAGGAGGGGAGGCTAGGCGCTACGTGCTTTTTCGCTTAACTTAATGGCAGTGAAGCAGGCGCTTGGGAACAAGAAATTGCACAACAAACCCTCGGAATAAAAACACCCCGCCAGCAAAACTTTTTTGCCCTTTGCGCAAAACTGCCGCTCGCCTAAGTTCGCTAAGCTTTAATAGACTTGTTGTGAGGGGTAGGCATCGTAGCGAAAAGGTGTCGGGTTTTGAGGCGGCTTTTTCGGTTTTTTGAGGCGAATAACGGGTTATTTAACGAAAAAAAGCGGAAAAACAGACCAAAATCCACGCCTTTGCAGTCGATGAATACCCCTTGCAACAAGTCTAATAAACAGTGGTGTTTATCAATAGCCCTTCTGCCCAATTCGCCGCTACAAGTTAAATGCTGACGTTACGCACGCAGCGTGAAAGAAACGGCAAACTCGCGTTTCTCCTGCGCTGTGTGAATCCAACTGTGGAGCGGTTGCGGTTTTTTCGCATTCAAACACTTCAAAACCTGCGAAAAAGAAGCGACTGCGTAACATCGGTTAAATGCTCTGAGTGCTCTATTCAGAATTCATGCAGGAGATTTTCTAATGAACAACAAAAGCCTTTATACCAAATATGTCACCCTCTGCTTGGGATTGGGTGTGCTGATACTGCCGTGGCAAGTGCAAGCTGAGCCAACGGCGGGGAAGAATGATTGCGTTAGTCATTCAAACACCACTTGGGCGGCAGATACTAGCCTGATTGCACTGTTAAGCGGTTGTGGTTTTACGGGGACTGATGGCAAAGCACGGCACATGATAAACCGTGATACCTTCTCCAGCCCTTATAAGCTCGATGCCTCTATGCAAAGCGATATTCTGTTTACCACCCCGCCTTCTACCTTCTATGAGATGGGAGTCGCCTCATCCTTTCATTTTGCTATCACCCCAGCCACGGCGAGCAGCGACTGTTCCATCATGCCCTACACGGCAACCAGCTTGGTGACAGCAGCCAGTGTGCCTGCCAATGCGGGTTATTACTGCTCCTTCCTGTGCAACGCAACAGAATGCGCCTATCTCCACTTCGAGTACAACGGTGGTTTTAGCAATGTTTCTAGCCAAAAGCTAGCCGCGCCGCCTGCGCCGACGCTAAGCGATGCGCATATCAGCGTATCGGGTACACCCAGCGGCAGCGATGGCAGCACCTATGTTATAGGAGACACGCTGACAGCCACTTGGGATAACACAACAAGCGGCGATAACAGTGTCGATGTGGGGCTGGTGACCATGGATTTCAGCGCAGTTGGGGGCGGTGTGGTAACTGCCAGCAACACCGCCGATATGTGGAGTGCGAGTTATACCATTGAGGCATGGAATCAGACTGACTTCATGGAAACTGGAGGGATTAACGCCAGCAACCTGAATATCTCGGTTTTAGCTTCTAACGTCAGCGCTATTGTCACGACCACCGACAGCACCCCGCTCGCGGTAAATAATAAACGCCCTTGGCTGATGGCGGCGCACGACGGAGGCAGCAGCCTCACCGCTTCGAGCGCGCTCATCGCAGGCATACTAATAGAACCGGGCACGGTCTACTATGTTGTGACGAATAATAGTGCAGTGCCCAGCGTGGCACAGGTGTTGGCGGGAGAGGACGCAACGGGGAGTGCCGCCAGCATCTCTGGCAATGTGGTAGCCCAAGTGAATGGCACGAGTTATTTGGGCATGGAGACACTCACGGGATTGCAGCCCAACACCCAATACTATTACTACATGGCAGTCGTGGGTGAATTGGGGCCAGTGAGCACTCAATATGCTAAAGCCACTGGTGGTACTTCGTTATACGATGGTGTGGGGCGCGGCAATTTCACCACGCTGGACTACAGTGTTGCCATCGCAGCCAGCAGCCACGGCGCAGAAGCCAATGGCAGCACGCCAAGCGATGTGGAATTTACCATCACGGTCACGCCCGCCAATAGCAGCGGCAGCGCCATCACGGGCAATATCGCCTATACGGGAACGGCAACCGCAGGCACGGATTATGTCGCAGGCGCAAGCAGTTTCAGCATTGCTGATGGTCAAGCCTCTACGACTATCACCTTGGCAGTGACAGAAGATGCTATCGACGAAGGCGCACAGGAAACCATCACCGCCAGCCTTTCCAACCTCTCACAGGGCTTGCTGGGCACAGCCAGTGCCACTGCCAATCTCAGCGATGACGACACGGTGGGTTTTAGTCTGAGCAAAACCACTGCATCGGTCAGCGAATTTGGCACGAGCGATAGCTTCACCGTGGTGCTCGACAGTCAACCAGCCAGCAATGTTGAACTCAGCGTCAGCAGTGCCAATAGCGCTGAAGCCACCGTCTCCGCTACCCCGCCCTTACCCTTGATTTTTACCCCAAGTGATTGGAACAGCGCACAAACCGTCACCCTCACAGGCGTTGACGATGGCTCAGTCAGCGACGGCGACCAAAGCACCGATATAACCATCAGCGTCGTCGATGCCAACAGCGATGATAGCTATGACCCAGTTGCCGACCAAACTCTCAGTGTCACCACGGTGGACAATGATTCACCAGGATTTAATCTCAGCTCCAGCAGTTTAAGCATCAGCGAGCCAAGCGGTGCAGATAGTTTTAATATCAAGCTCAATACCTTGCCCGCCAGTGATGTGCTTGTCCCCTTGAGCGCGACAGGGGCTTGCAGCCTCGGCGCGGTGAGCAATGCCACGTTGACCACAGGCAATTGGAGCAGTGGCGTGGACATCAGCGTCAGCGCCGTGGATGATGCGATTGATAACAGCACCGACCGTACTTGCACCGTCACCACGGGCGACCCGACTAGCACAGATGCGGATTACGATGCCAAAGGCGCAGCAGACATAGCAGATGTCAGCGTTAACGTTACCGACGACGACATCACCAGCGCCACAGTCACCCCTAGCAGTGGCTTGACTGCGGTGGAAGGCGGGGCAACGGCGGGCTTCACTGTTACCTTGGGCAGCGAACCGGTTTCTCCTGTCACCATTGCCTTAAGTACGCCATCAGGCGAATGTAGCGCCGTTGCCGCCAGCACCCTTACCGCCAGCAACTACAACACAGGCGTGAGCGTTACCGTCACGGCGACGGATGATAATAAAGATGACGGCGACCAAAGTTGCACGGTAGAAACCAGCTTCAGCGGTGATGCAGCATACGCGGCGATTAACCCAGATGACGTGAGCGTCACCGTCCAAGATGACGACACCGCAGGTGTAAGCGTAGGCACACCTACGACGGCGAGCGAAGGCGGCGCGACGGGTAGCTACAGCGTAAGCTTGGACACCGCGCCCACGTCTGGCAACGTCAACATCAGCCTTACGCCAGAGGCACAATGTAGCGTCAGCCCCACTAGCCTGACACTCAACGGCAGTACAATGAGCGACACAATCACGGTCACGGCAGTGGATGATAGCGACATAGAAGGTAAACATAGCTGTAGCGTGAATCATGCTATCAGCAGTGGTGCGGTGGAATACCCCAGCAGTATGCCTATTGCCGCCGCTAACATTGAGTTGCTTGATAACGATGCGGGGGTGATTGTTGAGCCTGCTAACCTCAGCGTTACCGAAGGCGGGACGACGGCAAGCTACACGGTGCGATTAAGTACCCAGCCAGCCAGTCCGCTTGTGATGACTCTCAGCCCAGACGCTCAGCTAACGGTGGATAAAAGCAACTTAAATTTTGCTGCCGATGCCAGTGCGCTGGATGCGCAGAGCGTCACCGTCACGGCGGTGGATGATGCCAATGATGAAGGCACACACAGCGGCACAGTCAACCACAGTATGGCGACGGGTGATGGCGCAAGCTATCCTGATAGCATCAATATCGCTTCTGTTACAACCAGCATCGGTGACAACGACCAAGCACCTACACCCAAACCCGATGTGACATTAAACTTAAGTGTGGAAGGCCAAGGTCGCATTGATAGCAACTTAGGCTTAGGTTGTGAGGACACCTGTAGCGACGACTTTGAAAATGGCGCAGCAGTGACCCTGACCGCCACGCCAGCCAATGGCTGGTATTTCAAGGCTTGGCAAGGTGATTGTTCAGAGATAGGCCCAGGCTCCTTGATTCGCTTATTCCTCAACCAATCCACCCAGTGCTCAGCCGTCTTTGCAGAACACCCAAACGGCGGCACAACAACAAGCATATCCCGCCTGCGCATCATCAACCACAGCGTGCGCTGTCATGTCGATACGGAGCAAAACATGGCGATTATTGGCTTTGTCATCAGCGGCAGTGGTGAAAAAACCGTGCTACTCAAAGCCAAACGCACTGCCATTACTCAAGTACCTGACTATGACTTGCAACTCACACTGATGCAACGCAACGAGGCAGGGCAATGGCTAGAAGTGGCTCGCAACCAGCATTGGCAACAAGGTCTAAATGTACCCAACATCCAAGCCTTACCTGCCCACCTGCAACCGCAAAATACGCTCGATGCGGCTCTCTTCACCGTGCTAAACCCCGGGGTTTATACCGCCTTGGCGAAAATCCAAAGCAGCGCAGGTGTTGGCTTACTCAGCGTCAACGACCTAGACGATAGCACCACAAACAGCCAATTAAGCAACCTCAGTGGACGCTGCCGTGCTGGAGAAGGTGATGCCAACGCCGTACTGGGCTTCGTGCTGCAAGGCACCGGAGAACTCGATGTGGTATTGCGTGGCCTGGATGTGCCTGCACTCAACAGCCACCTCTTCGATCCCTCTATTGAGCTTTACCACATCACCCCGCCTCATGCGCAATTGTTGCACAGCAATGACAACTGGCAGCCCAACAACATGAGCCATCTCAATCCAGTTCTGCTCCCACGCGCAGACCATGATGCAGGCTTGCAAGTCCAGTTAAACGCAGGCGCTTACACCTTGCATTTGTCGCCCGCAGATAATGTGTCGGGAATTGGCGTGACGAGCTTGGATTGGGTGCAATGAAAAACGAGCCGCGTTAATGAGTCATGTGACACACACATCCGTGTGCGTCACTCACTCTACACCGCTTTAACTGTGAAAAACCCAGGCGCAATGCCTGGGTTTTTTATGCCTGAAATCAGTGGCAAAGATGGATGAATGAGCTATTCTCTCTCTACAAAATGGTTAAACCGTTACAATATATAACAACACAACACTAAGAAGTGTTTGTTGAAAACTCCACCATAATGCCTTTGCCATCACTTTTGTATAGCTTGATGTTGTCGCTTACCTTAGAGCCTATACGAAAATGGGATAATCGGCTGCAAACCTGCCTCAAAAGGGCGAATTTTCGCTTCGATCCCTCATCTTCGTATAGGCCTTAGCTATTCCGCTATATGCTAGCGAAGTACAAAAACGACATTTTGCTCATCCACATTTTTCAAGACAGCCGTGGTTTCATGTGGTTTTCTACCAAATATGGGCTAAATCGCTACGACAGCATGGCATTTACGCTGTACCCCCATGAGCCGGATAATCCCAATAGTTTGAGCGACAATTATGTCTGAAGTGTGTTTGAAGACAGTCAATCGTCACGATCCCAATAATCCTCGTAGTTTAAGCAGTGATTTGGGCTGGTCTGTGTTTGAAGACAGCAAGGGACATTTGTGGTTTGGTACGGAAAAAGGACTGAACCATTTGGATCGCACAACAGGGCAATTCATTCATTATCAGCATGATCCTGCCGACCCCAACAGCTTAAGTCATAACATCGTGACGATGATGATAGAGGATAAACAAGGTTTTTTGTGGACTGGCACTTATGGTGGTGGTTTAAATCGCTATGACTCACACAGTAACACCTTTAGCCGTCACCAACATCAGCCAAACAAACCCCATAGTTTAAGTCACGATGAAATCAATGCTGTATGGCTGGATAGCGATAATACGCTTTGGATCGGTACACAAAACGGCTTGAATTGCCTTGACTTGTCTTCGAGCATCAAGCCAAGCTCAGATGTGCATTTTAGCCATTATTTCCATTAAGCCAACAATCCCAACAGCTTAAGTCACAGCAGAGAAGCATTTATGAAGACTTACAAGGCAGGCTGTGGTTTGCCAGCAGCAATGGCTTAAATCGCTATGATAAAGATGAGCACAGATTTAGCCGTTATTTAGCAAAAGAAAATGAACCATTTGGTTTGGCACATAATTTTTTGTATGTCGTTGCCAGTGATGCCAGCGGTGGATTATGGGTCGGCACGGCTAATGATGTGAATAAAGCCAATAGATTTCAGAATGATTTATGCGTCACCTTAACTATTTGAAATGATCGATTATCTTTGGAGAATCGCTATGGATAAAAATTTAACGGAAGCAACAGTTTTTAACAAACTACTTGAGCCTGTTAACGATTTTGTGCTTGCTCAAGACTCAAAATTATTTAAGCGCCCTCATCAAAAATTGAGTTATTACGCATTCTTTCAAATTCTTCGGCATATAACCCTCCATTTACTGAAGACCGAGAAAACCTCTAAAGTAAGCATTTAAACCAAGCGTCTCAAAGCGAGTTGAGATGAAAGCTACTGACTGACTGTTATTTTAGGCTCAGAAAAAGTAGGGAAATAAATGACATGAATTTTAATGCGATTGCCCTGGGCATAGTCGCCCTTTAGGTCATCTTTTTGCTACCATGCGCCCTCGCAACTCGTCTATTTATTCACCTGACACAGCGAGAAGTGAACAAAAACATCACATTGTTCCACACTCTGCAAACTGCGCTGTTTAAGCTCGTTTGCCAGCACCGAAAAGAAGCCTTTGTGTCAACCAGCATTCACTCACGGCAAGGAATCATCAATATGCAAAAAGTATTAATTGTGGGAGCCACTTCAGCGATAGCTGAAGCCACGGCGCGGTTGTTTGCGCAACGCGGTGATCAACTGTATTTATTGGCTCGCAACGAAGAACGCTTGAATTTACTGGCACAGGATTTAAAAGTGCGCGGGGCAGCTTCGGTGCAAACGGCGATATTGCAGGCCACACAAATGGACACTCATGCGGCTTTATTGGACACGGCGGTAGAAGCGCTAAAAGGGGTGGATGTGGTGTTGATCGCACATGGTCTATTGCCGGATCAAGCGGCCTGCGAAGCGGATTTTGCGCAGACGTTAGAGGCTTTTAATGTGAATGCCATGAGCAAAATATCCTTGCTGACGCATCTTGCCAATATCATGGAGCACCAACGAAGCGGCAGTATTGCGGTGATCACCTCGGTAGCAGGGGATCGCGGACGGCAATCGAATTATGTTTATGGCGCAGCACAAGGGATGATGAATGTTTTTTTACAGGGATTGCGCCATCGTTTGCACGCCTCGTCGGTGCATGTGTTGACGATTAAACCAGGATTTGTAGATACACCGATGACGGCAGAGTTTAAGAAAGGCGCATTGTGGGCAAAACCAGACATGATCGCGCAAGGCATTGTACAGGCACTAGAAAAGCGTAAAACGCAAGTGTATTTACCCTGGTTCTGGCGTTTTATTATGTTGATTATCAAAAATGTGCCAGAGTTTATTTTTCATAAAACTAAGCTTTAGAGCCGACTTTGTGTGTTTTAAAAATAAAAGACCAAGCGGCGCTAAAGGCGCAAAAGATCGAAAAAAAGCCACTGAAACTGAGAAAGAAAAGACATTTGCAGTGGTGCTGCACAACGATTCAGTCAATGGTGTGGACTATAGGAAAAATAAACCAGTTACACGACAAACCTAGCAGGTTTCAAAAACGGGTTGGGTCTTAACCACGATGCTCCAGTACCACTGAAATATTATCCCTGTATCAGTACTGACCGCAACGCGGTCAAGACGGCATTCCCATGCGGCACATCACTGCCATTAAGCTCGTAGGGCGCATAAGGCTTTGCCGTCATGCGCCAAATGTTTCTAGGATGTTTCTTTCACTACTTAATCGGTACTAAACGATCACCAAATGGCGTTTTAACTACCCGCATACCGGGTGGAACACCTTCAGGATTAATCCTATTATTGGGCATAAATGTTTCTCGTGCTTCCTGTGCTGGTGACAATTCAAGATATTCTGCGCCTGCACGAAATCGAATCTGTTCTCGCGTCCAAGCTATACGCTCCCGTACCGCCAAGCTGGTAGTCTGTATCGCATCCAATATCGTCACATCTTCTTCATCACCTACAACTTCCAAGGTGATCAAACAATGATCGATGGCACGATAAGCCGCATAGCGAGTAAAAGCATTGTCATCAGTCTCTTGCCTCTTCAGCAATTCAGGCCACCAAGCACGATATTGTGACGCATTCTCACACAGCTGCCCCAAACCCAAGCTGGCACCTTGACGCACATGAGCCAAAGGATGAGACAACAGTTCAAGCCCCGCTTTTTGCGGTTCCAATCGTGCGATGGCATACCCTAACTCAGTTTCCAAATACAAAGAATGATGAGGCTTAGCGTGTTGTTCTAACAACTCATCCAATCGCTTCTGCAAAGCCGCTAAATTCAAATCACACAGTTCAGGTAAAGGCTGATAATAGGGCCATTGCCACCACACCGCATCAGCATCCTCTGCTTGTCTATAAGGCTCTAAACGGTAAACCCCCGCATAACTGCCCAAGCTCAACAAAGCTCTAGCCGCTGATTGTGCCAATCCATCACTCTCCTTATCCTGCAACAAGCGCATTAATTCAGGAATCGCCTCTCGTGCTTGCAAATGTACTAAAGCAGCGATGGCTTCGGCTCGTACTTCACGCCGTGTATCACGCAGCAAGCGGGTGAGCGCCGGAATCGCCGAATACGCCTTAAAAGCCACTAAAGTCTGTATCGCACTCATTCGCACAGGCCATTCTGAATCTTGTAATACAGGTATCAGTGTCTCTATCGCATCAATCGCTTTTAAATCTTGCAAAGACTTCATCGCTTGAAGGCGCACCGTCCACTCAGCATCCTTTAATAAAGGCATTAGATCAGGTACGGCATCTGTAAAACGAATAGTACTTAAAGTGTCAGCGGTGTATTGTCGTAACAAACGATCAGAAGATTGTAAAAAAGCCAATAAATCTTTGGGATGTTGAATAGAATGCAGCTTTTCCAGAATAGCCACTTCTTTTTGAATATTCTCTTCCCACCAAAGTTTTTGTCTTAAACTGGGAGAAGAAGACAAAGCACTTAAGTGATCCAAGGCGCTTATCATGCTTTGGCGTGTTTTTCCTGTACTATGCTTTAAAACTTCTATCAAAACAGGCACCGCTTCCTGGGCTTTTAATCGGCCTAAAGCATCAGCAGCAGCAGCACTACGAACACGCTCACTCTCATCTTTCAAAGCCAGTATCAAAGCAGGCACCGCTGCTTGGGCTTTTAATGAGCCTAAGACATCAGCAGCAGTCCAACGAACAAGCTCATTCTCATCTTTCAAAGCCACTATCAAAGCAGGCACCGCTTCTTGGGCTTTTAATCGGCTTAAAGCATCAGCAGCCGTCTTACGAATATCCTCATTCTCATCTTTCAAAGCCACTATCAAAGCAGGCACCGCTGCTTGGGCTTTTAATGAACCTAAGACATAAGCAGCAGTCCAACGAACAAGATCACTCTCATCTTTCAAAGCTGCTATCAAGGCAGGCACCGCCTCTTGGGCTTTTAGTTGTCCTAAAACATTCGCCGCAGCAGTACGAATGAATCTACTCTTATCCTCCAAATCTTCTATTAAAGTAGGTATAGCTTCTTGTATTCTAAATTGACCTAATAATTTAATCGCATTCCAGTGAATAACCTCATTTTTATCTTTCAAAGCCGTAATCAAAGCAGGCACCGCCTCTTGGGCTTTTAATGAGCCTAAGACATCAGCAGCCTTCTTACGAACATCCTCACTCTCATCTTTCAAAGCCGCTATCAAAGCAGGCACCACCTCTTGGGCTTTTAATGAGCCTAAGACATCAGCAGTCGTCTTACGAACATACTCACTCTCATCATTCAAAGCCGCTATCAAAGCAGGCACCGCCTCTTGGGCTTTGAATTGGCCTAAAACATCAACAGCCGTCTTACGAACATACCCACTCTCATCGTTCAAAGCCGCTATCAAAGCAGACATCGCCTCTTGAGCTTTTAATCGGCCTAAAGCATCAGCGGCAGACTTACGAACATGCTCACTCTCATCTTTTAAAGCCGCTATCAAAGCAGGCACCGCCGCTTGAGCCTTTAATTGGCTTAAAGCATCAGCCGCAGCACTACGAACATCCTCACTCTTATCTTTCAAAGCCACTATCAAAGCAGGCACCGCCGCTTGGGCTTTTAATCGGCCTAAGACATTAGCAGCAGCACTACGAACATCCTCACTCTTATCTTTCAAAGCCACTATCAAAGCAGGCACCGCCGCTTGGGCTTTTAATCGGCCTAAGACATTAGCAGCAGTATTACGAACATACTTATTCTTATCTTTCAAAGCCGCTATCAAAGCAGGCACTGCCTCTTGGGCTTTTAATCGGCCTAAGACATTAGCAGCAGTATTACGAACATACTCACTCTCATCTTTCAAAGCCGCTATCAAAGCAGGTACCGCCTCTTGGGCTTTTAATTGGCCTAATACATCAGCAGCCGTCTTACGAACAGGCTCACTCTTATCTTTCAAAGCCGCTATCAAAGCAGGTACCGCCTCTTGGGCTTTTAATTGGCCTAAGACATCAGCAGCCGTCTTACGAACAGGCTCACTCTTATCTTTCAAAGCCGCTATCAAGGCAGGTACCGCCTCTTGAGCCTTTAATTGGCCTAAGATATCAGCAGCATTATTACGAACATACACACTCTCATCCTTCAAAGCTGCTATCAAAGCAGGCACCACCTCTTGGGCTTTTAATTGGCCTAAGACATCAGCCGCAGCACTACGAACACGCTCACTCTTATCTTTCAAAGCCAGTATCAAAGCAGGCACCACCTCTTGGGCTTTTAATGAGCCTAAGACATCAGCAGCCGTCTTACGAACATAGTCATTCTCATCTTTCAAAGTCGCTATCAAAGTAGACACCATTTCAGGTGCAGTATTCTGAGTTTTCAATTGATTTAAAACATCAATGGCAGTTCTACGAATATCATCGTTTTTATCTTTTAAACGTTTTATTATCTGCGGGATGATGTCTTGTTGAATTGTCTCATCATTTATTACAAAAACAGGCAACAGTTTCATGACCACCTGTGAAACAAATACATCCTTTGTTTTTATCAATTCAATCAAAGAGGCAAGGCTGGCAGGACTGCCTGTACCTGCAATACGGATAATATGTTTTTCTAATGCCTCTAACAAATAAGTTCTTAATCTTCTATTCGGATTGTCTTTGTCAGGTAGAGTCTCTAGTAATAATGGCAGGCTTGCCTGTGGAGCTGAATTTAAGTACAGGCTTTCTAACAACACCTGTTTGATTTCTGAGCTTTTAATACGGCCTAAATATTCATGAAGTAAGTTTAGCGCTTTAGGACTACGTGCAGCGACTAGATGCTGCGCAGTGTTTCTAATTGTTTGTAAAGACTCATTATTAGAGCGCGTTAAAACCATGTCAGCTAATAGAAAGGCTTTTTCAAATTCTCCTGCTTGCAAATAGGCTTGCAAACGTTTTGACACAGAAAATTTCTCAATCACTTCAGGTAATGCCTGTGTGATATATTCAATTGAGCGGTTGCTAAATTGTTGATCAACATTTAATGAGTAATGAGTAAATCCTGTTTGTTGAATAAACCGTTGCTGATTAAAAATATCTAATGAGCCTAAGTCTCCTTGCCATAATTCAATATTTCCTGTTTGTTTATTGTTATGTAAATAATGATAGCCGCCATAACGTCCATTACGCCATGCTTCCGATCCAACATAAACAATTGCTGTTAAAACAATTGCTAAACTGGTATAACCTACTGCTTTAAGAACAAAACGACGACGTTCTTTTTTTATTTCAATATCAGCTTGTTGTTGCTTAAATAATTTATTCCAATCTTCAATAATAGTGGAGAACAAATCATGGTAGAGTTCATACCATTTATCTTGTATCTGTGCTTCATTCAGCCATTGTTGTGAACGTAAAACTCGGCCTTCCTCTAGTTTTTGTAGTATTTCTAGCACCATGCTTGTTGGTTCATCAATCGCTTCAGCCAGTTTGTCTATGCTATAAGCCTGTTTCGTACCACGTCGTGAGACTAAGTGTTCAAAAGCTTTTGAAGCCACTTTTTTCTGTGCATCGGAAAAACCACCTAATAGTTGCTCCACATATATTCTAGTTAAACCTTCGCTAGAACCATGCTTTTGATAAGTCGATAAGCTTAAATGCACGGCTTGATGATTTTTTGACTTTGATTCCCGCAGCCAAAATTCATTACAAACAATTTGTAAATAGGGGGGATCAATGGTTTTTGCACGATGACCAACAGGAGTACGGCTCATGCCACGCAACACATCAGGTTTGCTTAAGTCTTCTAGCAAGGTATCGATGAGAGCCTCTTCATAATCAACATGATAATTTTTTAGGGGTTCAATGATGGCGAGCTTAGCTTGTGCTTCAGTTAAGCGTTCTAAGCGATAGAAATTCTCAAATAAGAGCCGAGGCAGCGCAGGTTTAAAGGCATTTAGCTCCAAGGCGAAATCTTCTCGCATGGAGATGACTACGGCTAAAGATAATTCATGATCCGTAATACATTCAGTTAATTGTTCAATAAAATCAGTAAACTCTGTGCTACCCATTTGATATTGAAAAAATTCTTCAAATTGGTCAAGAATCAATATTAAAGGGGGGTTGGGTAATAAAGAACAAAACAAATGCAGCATTTCTGGTAAAGATAAAGATTTTAAATCTTGATCAAAGGCTTCTTCATCCTCTTCCTGAGCCTTTATCATCTTATTAAAGATACTGGTTTTTACTGTGGCCAAAGCAGGTTTAACCCAATGGTTATGATGAACAACCGCTAAGTTTTCTTGTTGAGCATCTTCTAGCTGAGGTATGACAGCGGCTTGTAATAAAGAGCTTTTACCCACACCTGTAGCCGCAAATAATAAGGTTAAACGATGGGCTAAAATTTTATTTATTAAAATTTGAGTCTCTTGCTGACGACCAAAAAAGTTATGTCTATCGTCTTTGCTATATGGATTTAAACCTTTGTAAGGAGAACCTATACACATAAGAATTCCTCCATTCCATAGATGAATTCAGCTAAATCAATGGGGTATCGTTCTACGTTTTTTTCTTGCCAATATGCATCCGTAAAAGCATCTGATTTTTTTTGTACTACAAATGATTTTCCTGCATTTCTAGCGCGTTTATGAAATAAAGTACGCATAAGCAGACGATCATCCCAGTGATGAGGTGTAGAACCTAAGAACAAAAAATTACGTTCATTGAATTGACTAACTAAATAATCAGGTATCAGGGTATGGGCATAGGCAGCAAAAGAAAAATATTGCTCTTCGGATATGATGATGGTGTTTTGATGTTGTTCAGGCTGGGAAGGCGCATGAAGCTGACCACGGATTTTATAAATAATCGAGTAGTTTTTCAGTAATTCTAAAGTGGATAATTCATCTAATGTTTTTTCTTCTGCTTCTTTTTTATCTGAATATTTTAATAAAAATCCTCCCATTTTTTCAGGATGCTGAGCTTCATTCAGTAGGGTGTAAATTTCTACAAACGGCTTATCGGCACTGAGAAAAGTATTTTCTAGTAAGCGATCATAACAAGCTGAGATTAAAATAAGATGTTCATCTTGCTGTGCCAGCAATGTATAGAAAGGAATCTGTATGGAATGGTCTAAGAGTTTAAATAAATCACGTCGCAATTGTCTATCACTACCAGCCATTCTGTAATACTCAGCAATTTGAGATAAGGGCGGCAATTCAGAGATATTCGACGCAGCCGGCCATTGCTCACAATGAGGATAGTTAATATTTTCAGCTAATTTTTTGATAATGTGAGATAGGTTTGGATAATGTATATCACACTGACAGGTAAACTCCGCACCTAAAAACAACATGAAATCCCCTTCTTTAATCTTTTGAGCAATATTTTCATAATCAAGCTGTATAGTCTGTGTGGGTGGTTTAGAAGTTGACTCATTAATGATAGCCGTCCATTTTTCATGAAAACCCTCTGCTGATATATCTTTTTTTAAAAAGGATTGTAAATGACGAAATACTGACGTTATTTTAGGATCATCATTGGTGGCTAATCGATTGAGTTGATTCAGCAATATTGCTGAATCCTTTATATTTTTATGTCTATTCACTACTATAGAACGTATTTTGTTTATGTGCGAAAGGTATTTTATAATACGTTGTATACGTTCTAATCTTTGTTGTGCTTCTGTGTCTAATTCATTTACTTTAAGAATCTTTAAGTAATATTTTCCGGCTTGTTTATAAGATTTGTTACGTTCTAAGTCACGAGCTTTTGACATAAAGGTTTTTTTATAGGCTTGAAAAGATTGTCCTCTAAGAAACAATTGAGGCATATCCTGTTCCTTCTCAAAGTCCTGTGCTAATGCTTCGCAGGCATATTCATAAGCCAGGGCATAATCAGAACCTGAACACAAACTCTCATAAAAAACCGTTGACAGTTTTTGAGCGGCACGATCAGTGATGTCTCTACTCATGCCAATCACGCATTCAACATGATTCAAAATGCTTTTAGCTTGTTCTACTGAATGGCAACAGTTAAATAAGACACATTGAATACTCCGCTCGTGTTGCTCCTGTGTGAGTTCAAATATTCTAGCCAAACGTTCATTCTCAAGGAGATAAGCTTGTCCTGTGGAATTTTCTAAAACCAACCCTTCCTCACCTTCTCCATGACCACTAAAATGCACAATATGCATCGCTTCATCACGCAAAATATTGCGCAGGGAGTCAGCTTCTATAGCACCTCGGTGTTTTAATTCAAACTGATGATTTGAGTTTTTTGATAAGGTATCTTCGATGGCCTGATATTCCCTGGTGACGTGTAAACGCGCCCAATGATCTGGGGTGGCACTAAGAAACAGAATTTTTCTTTTAGTCATGTATTGATTCACCAAATATCATAAAAAGGATAAAAAAACAGATAACACTTTAGCCCGCGTAGGCCGCAGTCGGTGTTTTAAGTCCGGACAAGTCTAATGGCTATCTCGGCCATGCAAACTCAACCTCCGTAGTAGCGCCTGCTGCTACCTATAACATAACGGCCATTTTCTCTTCGTCTGTTGCATTGATGTCTAACCGTTCAGGCGCAAAAACAAGCGCGTACAAACCCACGCAGTACGCTTATTACCGCCCGCGAAAGGATGGTTCGCCGCTAGATGCCACCCATAACACGCTGCTAAATCGTAGATATCCGGTTCGCCGTAGTGAGACAAATTTTTCGGCGCATCCAATGCTGAATCCAGCATGGCTACACTACGCAAACTGGGCGAGCTTCCATGCTCTGCTCACTGGGCTTGGTGAATTAAGACGACGGTCTCCCATGCTATCCACACAGGTGTCATTTTGCCAATTCACGCAGCACTGCTTTATCTTCAGCCATAATGTCTGCAGCTATGTCTAACTGCGCGGCAACTTCCGGCTGATAACGGCTCAGTTTAAAACCATCCGGTGTTTCACTAAGCAGAAGCACATCACCTTGATAAACATGCAATGCCTCCAGCAGGTCAGGCGGCAAAACAATCCCAGCTGCACTGCCAACGGTCTCGATAGGGATTTTATAAAAAGCACTCATTTGGACTCCTCAGATGTCTTAGTAGCTTTTGGAAAAAAGGAAAAAAGAGGACGTAGCGAAATAAGGGGGACGTTAGCATTTTTACGCCACTCAAACCTCATCAACATCACGCAAACACTTCCGGTAAACCGAATCGCTGCATAGGGACAATAAATCAGTGATACGCCAACCTATCAGTTCTTAACGACGATGCTTCAGTATCACTAAAATATTATTTCTCTATCGGTACTGACCGCAACGCGGTCAAGACGGTATTCCCAAATGACGAGGCGGTAAAAGAACCCAATACCCGTTACCCTATATAGCAAAATTATATCAGTTGTTAAAACTGCCAGTCCTTCAAGGACTGGCAGTCTTGAGTTTGGCTCTATCGCAAGCCTATAAATGATGTACTTTAGCTATAGATAGAGTCATCCTAGTATTTTGCCAAAGGTAAACAGAATCAGATGTTATCGCGCCGTTACAAAATAGGCGACAATCGCCAGCAGAGCAGCGTGTTGCCACTGAGTTTAGACGAATACGTATCAGGGACAAATGTGGTGCGAACCATTGAGGCGTATGTCAAATCCTTGGATATGGCAGACCTGAGCTTTAGCAACACTGAAACCAGCAACGAACGTGGTGATGGTCAACCCGCTTATCCACCTTCAATGCTGCTTAAGAGCTATTTATAGGGTGATATGAATCGTGTGCCTTCAAGCCGTCGTTTAGCCTGTGAGGCCAGGCTCAATGTCGAATGGATGTGGTGATTAGAGTGTTTTACACCAAGCCATGCGAGTATTGCTAATGTCCGCAAACACCACCTCAAAGCCATCAAAGCCGTGAACCGAGATGTTGTGCAATGGTGCAAAGAGATGAAACGCTTTGGTGCGCAAGACGTCTCAATGGATGGCACCTTCATGCACGGCCATGCCAGTAAAAGCCACATTTTTAGACGCGAACAACGGGAAAAAGAAGCCGCCAAACTCGAACAAGCGATGAACAATGACCTTGCAGAACTCGAACACAGTGACCCATCACAAGCCGATTGACCTGCGCATGAAGTAAGCCATGGCCTGAAAAACTTGAACGCTTAAAGGAACGCCAAACGACCTGTCAGGACGATTTGAAAAAACTCGACAACCGATGCTGATGCACGACGACTCAACAAACGCGGATAACCCCTTGCAGGCTACAACGCCCAAATGGCTGTCGATGTCGAACATAAACCCATTCTCCATAACGATGTGGTACAAAACAACAACGACACTCAGCAGCTTGCGCCGATAGCTCTCAAAGCCAAAGACATTGTAGAGGTTGACACACTGGCAGCGAATGCCGCGCCCAGCCGAAGGGCGTTTCGCCCAGGCTGAATTTGAATATGACAAAGCGACTGACAGCGACCGATGTCCTGCTGGAGACATCCTCTCACGCCAAAGCACACAAAAGAAAAGAGGATACGCGGTCGATATACCTCCAAAGCCAGTGGCTGTGAGCAATGCCCATTACGCCAACAATGCTGCCCCAAGAAAACGCCCTACCGACAGCTTTACCGCTGGGAACACCCAGCTGTGATGGAGCCTCATCGTGCCCGCATGGAAAAAGAAGGACGTGAGCACATGAAACGACGTGCCGCCACGGTTGAACACCCGTTTGGCACAATGAAAGTCAACAGGGGCTGGTAGCATTGTCTCATGCGAAGACTAGAAAAAGTGCGAGCAGAAATGAACGGGCACATGCTGACCTACAATTTCCAGCGGATTTTGAACATCGTTGGGATAATGGCGTTTAAAAACCACCTAAAACAGAGAATGGCGACATAAAAGGGAATAAAATCCCCCAGGGCAATCGCATTAAAATTCATGTTATTTATTTCCCTACTTTTTCTGAGCCTAAAATAACTGTCAGTCAGTAGCTTTCATCCCAATCCGCTTTGAGACGCTTGGTTTAAATGCCTACTTTAGAGGTTTTCTCGGTCTTCAGTAAATGGAGGGTTATATGCCGAATAATCGCCATATTTGCATCGCTATTGCCTACTCGGGTACGTTGCTGATCTTCATCAAAAGCATCATCAAGTGCCCAATGTAGATGAAAAATATATCGCTTAATTTATGCCTTTTTCGGCGAAAAATACACGGTTCTTCAATGGTATCAAAATGCTTGATAATTGAAGCTGTTGGATGATTGTCCATAATAAACCCTTAAATCATCCCTTATAGTCATAATATTAGCTTTCTTGTCAAGAGCCTTTTAATGCGATTGCCCTATATAGGAACCAGGCATTTCTTCGCCATGCAGCGCCAGCCAGGTAGGATGTGGTGAGGGACAAATCGCATCATTCATCAAATAATGGATGCGCTTCCTATCGGAGAAATGGCGTTTGGCATCATCTATTTATTCCAAACGCCATGGGGGACCAGTTTTATTGCTGATTGACTTTACTTCACCTGACGCACATAGCGCCCATGTACCCAGCCTTCTAAGTCGATAATACCGTTGACTTCATCCAGCACATCGACTTGCAACCAAGAGCCTTGCTCGTCCAGTACATCCAAGCGTGTGCCGCGTGGTAAAGGGCTGCCAGGAATGTTTTGATACTGCGAACCAGGGCCGCTGCGAATGTTTAAGTTAGCCGTGGTTTCATGGATTTTTTCTTGTTCCTCAGAAGAAAATTCAGGACGACCAAATAAACGCGAGCGAATGCTGCTCATTGGAAAAGCAGGGCCGGGATCGGTTTTGCGCGTGGGGGCAATATCGTCATGTCCGACCACATCTTCTAAACCATAATGCTCTACCAACAACTCAGATAATGCCATGGTGACTTCTAATTGCTCTTGGGTATACAGCAACCAGCCTTGCATATCGCTGCGGTTTTTATGAACGGCTTCAATCACTTCAGCAGGCTCATAACGTCCGCCAAACCAGCTCACCCATTCACCATTAGAAGAACGGTTCAAAGGGCCCGGATTGTCTAATTCAATGCCGATGGAGTATTTATTTAAGCCCTTATACCCCTTCCAGTTGCTCACGCCCGCATGCCAGGTCACCATGTTAAACGGGGCTAATTGGGTGATTTCACCATCACGTCCAATGACGATATGTGCTGAAGCCTTAGCGCGGCTTTGTGTCAACCAATTCACAGCCTGCTCGGCATTGGAACCTGCGGTGTAATGCATCACCAGAAAACGCGGGGTAAAAATACCGCTGCGATTAGGGGTTTCTCGGTAGGCATAAGGTTCATCATCATCATGGTACAGACGGTGATTAATAAGTTTCATCATCGCTTCCTGTGGTTAGTGTGCAGTCAAAAGAGGGAGATAAACCCGCACAAGACATCGCAGGTGCGGGTTTAGTTTTAAGGTGAGAGAGTGTTGCAACAAAGCTCAGCAGCGTCAACTGCTATCACAAAATGACATCCGTTGTTAAGACTGCCAGTCCTTAAAGGACTGGCAGTCTTGGATTTGGCTATATTCTTTCCTCGTTCCCACGGTCTCCGTGGGGATGCTGATGGGGACGCTCTGCGTCCTGTGCCGCAGGAGCGGCACCGTAGGCATTCCCACGCTGGAGAGGCTGTAAAAGAACTCCCTCCAAGTTATCCTATACACTCATCATAATATTTTGCAAAAGGTAAACAAAGCCGATGTCCTCACGCTGTTACAAACTAG
>JADGEH010000212.1 GCA_016744475.1 Thiotrichales bacterium
TCCGCTGGGTAAATGTAGTGCGACGATGCCGCAAAAGATCGAGCGTTTGGCTATCGGCAAATCACCGAATGTGTCGTCTTGATGGCGCAATTTGGACAGAGCGATAAACAGGTAATCGCCGCAACGTGCCATGCCTCGCGCAAAGCCTGGTAATAGATTGACTACTTCGCGCTGCCCTGTGGCGCGATCAATGTGTAATAACTCGCCCGCTGCGGAATTGAGTACATACAGTTGCCCATCGTAGACACGCGGCGAGTGTGGCATGGCGAGTCCTGACACCAGCGTTGCTTGGGTTTCCACATCCAATAACACGCCGCCGTCCATTTTGCGTGCACGCCAGCCTCGTTCTGAGTCAGTTGTGCCAAGTGCAGTGACATAACACGGCTGGCCTTGTTCCATTGCCAAGCCATTCAAATGACAATGATCATCTGGTTTTAAGCGATGGATAAATGGTGGCTGCCAACGTGGCGTGAAGCTGTATTCATCACCCATCAGAGCCAGACAGGAAAAGCGCGTGTTGACTGCCCACAAGCCCTCATTCCCCCACGCCATATCGTGAATATCCAACACGCCGCTGAAATAATTGGCGCGTGGTGTATAGAGTGCATCATACGTGTTGGGCTTGTGAGGATATTGCGCTGCCAGCGCTGCGGCATTTGCCAGCACGATGACTTGGTTTTGCGTGGCAATGGCCAGTCGTTTATCAGTCACCGCCAGTCCCATCGGCTTCTTAAAGGCACGCGGTAATTGAATGATTTTATCTTGCTCGCTGCCAATCAAAATCGCTCGCCCGGTTTTATACGCACTGATAATCAGCGAGCAATTCAACTGTTGCAACAGCGCGGGAAAGGCATCGCTGTAAGTACAGCTAAAGGGTGTTTGTGCCGCACTGGGTGCGACTAACTCTGGGAGTTGAGTCATATCGCGTTGTAATAAATGTTGCGACAAACACGCTATTTTTTGGCTGGATTCTAGTTGACTGCGGGTCAATAGCAGACGACGCAAAGTGGTGTCGCGCTTGGCATGTGGCGAGTATAGGGTTTTGAATTTCAAATCATCCAGTTGAAAACCCAGTTTCAAAAGCTGTTGTTCGGCAACCTCATTGTAGTCATAAACCAGACTATAAGTTTGCTGTAAGTTGAGATACTTAAAACCCATTTCTAGGCATAGCAACGTGCCTTCTACACCATAATCGTGGCGCTGATGTTCGGGCTTAAACAGACCGATTAAAAACTCTGCCTGTTGGTGGATGTTGTCATACTGACTGAAGGCGGCAATACCCATCACGCCATGCTCTGTGTGTTCCAGCATCCACTCAAAGTATTTCAATTCAAACGGCGATATTGTCTGACGTTTTTCCAGGCTTTTTTGCATGTGCTCAATGGATTCAGGCACTTTGCGCGTGGTGTTGTACAGACGTAAAAACTCAGGGTTTTGGTAGGCGGCAAACAGATGCGGCGCATCTTGTGGAGTGCTGGGGCGCAAGCGCAGGCGGCGACCTTGCAGTATCGGTAAGCTTTCTTTCATAAGTTGATCTCTCTTCCGTTAATCAACTCTTTTGTAAAGATTATCAGAAAGTTCGTCGTGAGGATTTTAACCCTCATAAAGTGTGTAGTGAGAATAAAACCCATCACAAACTCGGAGAATCATTATGTCTATGCCGCCATCCTTACGCCCACGTCCTTTATCTCATCTCATCCATCGCCTGTTAAACCCCCCTGTGCTAGTGGCTTTGTGGCTAACGATACAATCACCCGCTCATGCCGAAGTCGATGCTTCGGGCTGTGACGCAGTGCGTCAGCATTGGATGTGTTTCCAACCCGTGCCGTGGCAGGATAATCCTCTGCGTCCGCCGATTGGGGATGGGTATGGGGTGCGTTGGGAATTGGGCGATCTGGATGGCGATGGTGATTTGGATGTGCTGGTGGGTAGAAATGATGATCGGGGTCTTCTCAGTTACGCAGAAAATATCGGTACACCCAAACACGCCCATTTTGTACAACGTGGCATCATTGATCTTCACGCCACAATGGGTTTTTCCTTTGGCGGCATGGCGATTCCTAGCATGGCTGATTTAGATGGCGACGATGACCTGGATGTAGTGGTGACTTCCATTCTCAATTTGGTGTATTTCGAAAACATCAGCACACCGGGTCAGCTTAACTTTGTGCTGCGTGGAAAGGGCAAAGGCAGTCCTATAGTGAGCATTAATACCGGTGGGTATTCTAAGTTGACCTTCAGTGATTTGGATAATGACGGGGATTTAGACCTGTTTACCACTGAGAATTTTACCTTACGTGGTTTTATGTTCTTTGAAAATATCGGCACCGCCCAGCAAGCGAATTTTGTGCGGCGTGAAGGTGAAGAAAATCCTCTACGTGAGTTTGATGGTTTAAAGAATGTAAGGGCGGCAGCGGGTGATTTTGACAAGGACGGCGACGATGATTTGTGGGTGGTATATAGCGATGAAGATTATCAGCGCCAGAGTTCGTTTTATGCCAACGCGGGTGTGCCTGGGCAGGTGCAGTTAAGCGCTTATCCCGCAGCACAAAACCCTCTACGTGAAGTTGACCCAGATGAATTAGGTTTTTTCGGCACACCGGCATTGGGTGATTTAGACAATGATGGTGATTTGGATGCGTTGTTTAATAATGGGCAGTTCAGCGCGGCTTATTATGAAAACATCGGTACAAGCATGGCTCAGTTTACCCAGTATCCCTTTATCAGCAGTATTTTTTATGGGGTAGAAACGGATGACTCGCCGCTTTTAGCGGATTTGGATACTGATGGGGATTTAGACCTCGTAACCTATACGCGCAGGGGTTATAGCACAGTGCAAGCCAACTATTATGAAAATGTAGGCACACCTCGACAGCCTTTATTTACACCACATTTCGCTACAGAAAACCCGCTGCATAATGTCACAACGCTAATTCAAGACCTAATCGATTTGGATAAGGATGGCGATCTGGATGCGCTGCTCACCGGTTCATTCTATTATGAAAATATCGGCACACCTCAACAAGCCGCTTTTGAATTACGCGAACTCGCGCCATCCTTAAATAATCTGCAAGATTATCGCTTAGCCTTGGGGGATATAGCTAAAGTACATCATTTATAGGCTTGCGATAGAGCCAAACCCAAGACTGCCAGTCCTTGAAGGACTGGCAGTCTTAACAACTGATATAATTTTGCTATATAGACCAAGATGGTGATGCAGATTGGGTGATAAACAACCGTTTTTTTCCTGGTTTTCGCTATTTTGAAAACAATACCCCCAGCACAGAAGAACCCTTTTGGCTGGTAAACAATCCAGATGCCCGCATAGCCATAGCAGCCAATGCTGTGTTTACAGAAAATGTCAGAGTTACTGAGCAAACTTTGCAAGCTTTTGATGAGTTGTTTGGCTTCAAGGAGGTTAGGGCTAAATGGATTGACTTGGATAGTGACGGTGACCTCGATCTGATCACAGATTATGGCGCTTTTGACACATTATATTTTTATACAACGCTGCCCTCATTACATTTTGTAGAAAATATAGCAAAATTATATCAGTTGTTAGGCTGCCAGTCCTTCAAGGACTGGCAGTCTTGGCTTTGAAGATATCCTAAGCCTATAAATGATGTAATTTAGCTATATAGGTTCGGTTAATCAACCAAAGTTTGCACAGCATTCTAAAGCCGCATTAGACAATCCACTACATGTGCTATCAGAAGCTTTAGGCATAAGTTCTGTTTTTGACATATTGCCTATTTTTGGTGATTTGGATGCTGACGGCGATCTGGACTCCGTGCAACTTAATCGTTCAGGTGGCAGTAGGGATGGCGATATTCTTGAGTTTTATAAAAACACCAGCACAGGTGGTGCTGCTAAATTTGTAGAGCAAGATGCGCAGACAGGTTTAGTACCTAAAGAACCCAATCCATACCATTTCGAGCAGCCCAACTTGGAAGATTTTAACTTAGTGGATATGGATGCGGATGGCGATTTAGATTTGCAGATCACAGGCTTTGATTATGTGTATGCGTCTAAAATGGAAAGCTTTAAACCCATTGAAGGCTTTTATTATTACGAAAATATTGCACCAGCGGGACAATCGCCCGTGTTTACCACGCACAGGGCACAAGACAATCTGCTAGACAGCCTGCCCGATGCCGAAGTACGCGCCAAGCTGCATTTATATGATATTGACCAAGATGGCGATTTTGACCTGTTGCTGCAAGAAGGTTCAAGCTTAAGCTATTACCCCAACACGGGCAATGCTCAGCAAGCCGTCTTTGCGCTGCCCGCCCAGCAGTTTGATATGGGCGACAATCCACTACAACTTATCGATGTTGATCAAGATAATGATATGGATTTAGTCCAGTGCTTGCGTGAGGTTAAGAGTCTATACGAATTCCAATATATTGATTATTATATAAAATATAAAAATCATTATATTTTCATGGTTTTTTAAGTTATTGATTTTTTAGTTTCAACTTTACTTTCTTAA
>JADGEH010000078.1 GCA_016744475.1 Thiotrichales bacterium
TTGAACATACGTTCTAACAGACCTTGAACCATTACCGTTATAGGGCTTTTTTCTGCAAACTTTTGTAAAATTGGACTAAAAATAACGATTTCCTCTTAGCTAGTGAATCCCATAAACTAAAAATTACATGTTTTACAATCACTTAGAATCACCTTTACAGGGCTGGACACTATGACCTATTTTAAAAGAGACTCAGAAACATCTAAAAACCTGACCTTTAGCAACGATTGAGACACCAGAAGAACTCTCACAAGTAGCTGATAATAAGATTATTTTAGTTGATGCGACTGAGCATCCACACTATCGTCACAAGCACTATAGCTAAATTACATCATTTATAGGCTTACGATATCTTCAAAGCCAAGATTGCCAGTCCTTCAAGGACTAGCAGCCTTAACAACTGATATATTTTAGCTATATGATGTGCAAAATAAAGAACTATAGTGGACAGACACGTCAACATACTTTAAAAAACACAGTGATTTCAACTGAAACCCAAAAAATTCTTTATATTGGAAAAACAGTGGCGGGTTCAACACATGATGACACATTGTTTAAATCCGAATTCACGCCTCAAAAACGAGGGTTTTAAGACACAACAGTAGCTGTTGATTTAGGCTATCAAGGCATACAAAAAGATTATTTATTGAGTGGGAATATTTTAATCCCACATAAGACACCTAGGAAATCAAAGAAAAACCCTGATCCAAAACTCACTGAAAATCAAAAGAAAGAGAATAAAGTGATCAGTAAAAAGCGAGTTCATGTTGAAAATGCCATTGGCGAAATGAAGCGATTTTAAATCCTGGTTAATCGTTTAAGAAACAAGTCGGATTTCATTAAGGATACTATTATCCGCCTTGCCGCCGGACTATTTAACCTTAAAAATTTATTTTCAATTCAACAGGTTGCGAATCAGATAACCCTAATGATGCCTGCGTCACGATACGCATCGCAGGCGCGGTGCTATGGGTTTCCACGCAAGGCGTGTGGGAACAAGGGAAGCAGGAGATTGAAGCCCAAGATACACAGCCGTTTGCGGAGTATTTACAGGCTTATTTAGAGAATGAATGAGATGTTTGCTCTTCGCAACCAGTCTATTTTAGTGCTCAAAAAATGATTTCATCATCACTGGGTAATATCCTCCAAGAATACTGTATAGCATCCAATGCAAGGTCAATAACTGAGGAAGGCACAGGGATAGAATGAGCATCACAAACAAACTCACCATCATAATGACTAAAGTATCGATCCAGGTTTTTTCCTTAAAAAAGACATTTTTAAGAACCAGGCATGAAATAACAACGCCCGCCCATCCCGATAAGATATTAATCATAATAGAAGTAGGCATATGGGAACATTCTCAGTGTTGATAAGTGGTCATCATCATTTCGCATGATGCGTGGGTTGATTGGAAACCTTATATCCTGCCTAGTGTTCATTCTGAAAACATGAATCGGTTTAGAGCCTATACGAAGATGGGGAGTCGAAGCGAAAATGCGCTATTTTGAGGCAGGTTTTTCGGTTTTTTAAGGCGAATAGCGGGCTATTTAACGAAAAAAAGCGAAAACCCTGGCCAAAAGGGCGGGTTTGCAGCCGATTATCCCGTTTTCGTATAGGCTCTAAGTGACTCTTATTTCCATGCGCCGCATCACTGCCATTCAGCGAAGCTCCAAAGGGGCGACATCTATATAGCCAGGGGCAACGCCCCTGGAATGAGAGCAATCATACGCTCAGCCCTGAAAGGGCAAAATAGCCTTTTATGTCGCCCTTTCAGGGCTAGATATTCGTGGCATCCATCACCCAGGGCGTTGGCTCTGGGCTATATCAATCACGCTCCGTTGGGGCTAAAAATGCTTAGCTACATCACGTCTACTTTCAAGCGTCATCTTCCCTTCATAAGATTTGTTATACTTCATACAAGCATCTAAATAACCCTTGTAAGTTTTACAACAGAACACGGCTCACACAACGTGGTGCGGGCGTTTTCAGCGTGGCACAAATCTCGCGTTACTCATGTCTTGCATCATCACTGTCAACATTGATGAGCTTGTTTATGGGTTGAAACCCTGTGCAATCTGTTACCGCATTGATGTTTTTAGAGGCATTCACCTGATACCTATGCGCTCACCAGAGGGGCTTTATGGAACGACCACTCACTTCAACTGCCAAAGACCTATTTGAGGTTTTTAGCCGTTTTCTCGCCTCGCCACCCGAAGGGACACCGGTAGAAGTGCTGGAGGCTTTTAAGTTCAACGATAAAAATGCTTTTTTGCCGCCTAAATTGTTTTTTGAAGCCGTTGAGCAAGCCCCAATGGCGATTTCTATTACCAATGCTCAAGCACAGATTTTGTATGTCAATGCACTGTTTGAACAATTAACCGGGTATAGCCGTGAAGAAGTGATTGGAAAAAACGAATCAGTGTTATCTAGCCATTCTACGCCTGCCTCGGTCTATCAGGATTTATGGGACACTATCCAAACACAACAAGTGTGGCGCGGGACTTTAGTCAATCATCGTAAAAATGGTGAAGAATATTTGGCAGAACTGACCATTTCTCCGGTTTTGAGCGCCCATAATGAAATCGATTATTACTTGGGAATGCATCGTAATATCACGGATTTACATCAATTAGAACAGCGCTTGAAATTTCAGACCGCACTGACTGAGGCGGCATTGGATGCGGCACCTGTGATGATTGCGATGCTCGGTTCGGATCGCCGCGTTTTGATTAAAAATAAGGCGTATAAAAAATTGATGCGCGATTTTCAAAATGAAGAACCGGCGCATTTATTTCTCGATGGTTTGGAACGTGAATTGGGTTCTAGTCTGGCCTGCTTGTGTCAATTGGATACACCCGCCGCAACGGGCAATGACAAGGGTTTTACGAATATTGAAGTGCGCATTGATCTACCGGGTAGCACGGTGCCTCGTTGGTTTTCTTGCTCCGGCGTGCGGGTGCATGAATTGGATGAGACGGCTGAACATTATTTTCATCCTGATGAGCATCAGCGTTGTTATTTATTATTAGTCGCTAATGAAATGACGGCAACACGTCAGCGTATCCAAGACGCTCGTATGAATCTCATTCGTAGCAGTATGTCTGAACAGCAAATGAATCAGACCATGCGCGAAGCCATTTCTGCGGCTATGTTTAAGCTGCAAGCGCCTCTCAATATCATCAAAGCGGCCTTGTCTATTCCCGCTCCCAATAGCGAAGAACAGGGGTTGCGGTTGGTATTGCAACAAGCGATGGACACCGGGCAAGAGGCGATGGCGAGTTTGCAACATGCGTTGCCCAACCCCAGCGTTGAACGCAGTGCGGTGGTGAATCTGAATGAAATTTTGCATGAAGTGATTCGATTATCCACGAAAGCTTTGCTGGCTAACGGTATCGTGGTGGATTGGCGACCCGCTCCCGTCTTGCCTTCGGTGATAGGTCAGGCCAACGCCTTGCGAGGACTGTTTAAGTATTTGATAGATAATTCGATTTCTGCGGTGAATGAAGTGCAATCAGAATACCGAGAAATTCGCCTGCAAACTTCGGTGACAGAACAGGAATTATTAGTGGAAATTATAGACAATGGCTCTGGTATTGAAGATAACGAACGCTTAAAAGTTTTTGAGCCTTTCTTTTGTGGTTGGCGACAACCCAAAGGCCATGCGGGTATGGGCTTGAGTATGGCACGAGAAGTGGCACTGGATCATCAAGGTACGTTAGAGATTGATGAACATTTTCTAGGTGGTTGTCGTATTTTTGTACGTCTTCCCGTTGGGGGCGTAGAGGGGCTGCGTTCATGAGCGGTATTCTGGAACAAGAACTAGAAACCCTATATCAGGTCAGTCAAGTGCTGAGTCGCTCTCTGGACTTTCGCGACACCTTGTCTGAAGTGCTGCGCACCTTAAATGATGTGGGGCATCTCAATCACGGCATGATTAGCTTAGAGGACGAAGGCAGTGGGGATTCTCTGGTCATCGCTTTGCATGAGACAGAGCCTACCCCGTTCCCACTACGCACGGTGCGTTATAAACAAGGGGAAGGCATTATCGGCACGATCATGGCGACTGGCGAGCCACTGGTACTAGAGCGCATCGCCGATGATCCGCGTTTTTTGGATCGCTTAGGCGTTTATGATCAAAATTGTCCCTTCATTGGTGTACCCATATCGATTGGCGACTACACCACAGGCGTGCTGGCAGCACAGCCTCATGCGCCGTTTTCTCTTAAGCAACATCAACGTTTTCTACAAATGGTCGCCAATCTCATTGGGCAAAGCGTGCGACTGGCTAAACGCATTGAAGATGAGCAACAAGACCTGAAAACCGAGCGTGACTCCTTGCGCCGTAAAGTGCGGGGTGAACATGGTTTTGCCAATATGATCGGACATTCGCGCAGTATGCGATTAATTTTTGAGCAAATTCGTCAAGTCGCTAAATGGACGACTACGGTGCTCATCCGTGGCGAATCGGGTACGGGTAAAGAATTAATCGCTAATGCCATTCATTACAATTCCACCCGCGCTAATGGGCCTTGTATCAAACTCAATTGCGCAGCATTACCGGATAATTTGTTGGAGTCAGAACTTTTTGGGCATGAAAAAGGCGCTTTTACGGGGGCGATTTCGCAGCGCAAAGGGCGCTTTGAGCAAGCTCACGGCGGCACTTTATTTTTGGATGAAATCGGTGAAATCAGTCCCGCTTTTCAGGCTAAATTATTGCGCGTTTTGCAAGAAGGGGAGTTTGAACGAGTCGGCGGTAATCGCACGCAAACCGTTGATGTGCGAGTGATTGCAGCGACTAATAAAGACCTTGAAGCGGAAGTTCAGCAAGGCATGTTCCGTGAGGATTTATATTACCGCTTAAACGTTATGCCGATTTATCCGCCACCTTTACGTGAACGCAGTGAAGATACGCCGGATTTAGCCCGTTTTTTAGTGGGTAAAATTGCCAAAAATCAAGGGCGTAAACTGAATTTGGATGATAGCGCTATTCGCTTGCTGATGCGCCACGATTGGCCGGGTAATGTACGTGAATTGGAAAATTGCTTGGAGCGGGCGGCGGTGATGAGTAATGATGGTCAGATTGATGCCCATGCGATTAATCTCACTGGGCTTGAAAGCAGCTTGCAACCCGCCGCTTCTTTTGCCCCCAATCCCAGTGCAAATAAAATTGATTTGGATGATCCTGATTTAGACGAACGTGAGCGTGTGGTCGCCGCGTTGGAACAAGCGGGGTGGGTGCAAGCCAAAGCGGCGCGTCTGCTAGGCATGACACCGCGCCAAATTGGTTATCGAATTCAAACCTTAAATATCAAACTTAAGCAGTTTTAAGTCCTTGCAACAAGTCTAATAGACTTGTCCGGGTTTAAAACACCGACTACAAAACAGCGGGTATGGGCGGTTTTCCCCGTTCATTTTCGTTAAATAGAATGACTATTCGCCTCAAATGAACGAAAAAAACCACTCAATCCCACTGCTTTTCGCTACGGCGTTTAAACTCGGACAAGTCTAATCATCAAAATGGTGTTCAGGCTTTGTCTGAACATCATTTTTTCACAACCTTTTGTCCTAAAGCCTGCCCCATTTGTACAGTCGATCCTTCGCTTAATTCGGATAACCATTCCATCTGCTGTTTGCCGAATAACACGATCACTGTAGAACCCATGTTAAACCGTCCGACTTCTGCACCTTGAGCATATTCTCCCGTATTGTCAGCCACTTGCCAGCGCTGCGGCTTCTTCATGCGGTTAGGCATGATGTCTTCTTCCCATGCCATATCCACACTGCCCACAAAAATAGCACCGACTAAGACCAAAGCCATCGGTCCTAACGGGGTTTTAAAGACGGTCACCACGCGCTCATTGCGAGCAAATAAACCCGGCACGTTGCAAGCGGTGCGTTGATTGACGCTGAATAAGCGCCCAGGGACATAAATCATGTCCACAGGCTGACCCGCTAGAGGAATGTGAATGCGATGATAATCACGAGGTGACAGATAAATCGTACAAAAATGCCCGTCTTTAAAAAGATTCGCAACAGGATTAAAACCGCCCAGCAATGCATCCAAGGTGAAATTATGTCCTTTAGCTTGAATCATTGTATTGCCTTGGATTTTACCCAATTGACTAATCATACCATCGACAGGCGATAGCACATCCGCCTGAGTCAATGGACGGGCTTGTGGCTTCAAAGCGCGAGTAAAAAACGCATTAAAATGAGGATATGCGCTTAAATCTTCCTCTTCAGCACTGCTCATATCAATCTTGTAGAGATTCACAAAACGCTGTAAGAGCTTGGGCATGAAAGCCCCCATCCGCCACCGCGTCAGGTAATGCATCAAACGAGATAATAAGTGGTGCGGCAACACATACTGTGGCCATGTTAAGAGCTTATCGACGAAAGAAGACGGTGCCTTCATGATTTGACATCCTTTGACTATGTGACGTTATTTTGAAAATGTATGAATTATCTCGCATCCCAGCCGTCTATTGCACTATTTTCATTTGTAAATGTGCTTGAGCGTCCCCACACCTCAGAAACATCCACCACGAGGAGTTTAGATTTATGCCTCACCCGGCTTTTACCCTGATTCATCAGGAAACTATTGATAGCTTAAATGTCACTTTTGAAAGCTACGAACACCAGGCCACCGGCGCACGTCATCTGCATTTACGCGCTGATGACAATAACAATGCCTTTCTAGTGGCTTTTCTGACCGTGCCCGACGATTCTACGGGTGTAGCGCACATTCTGGAGCATACCTCTTTATGTGGCAGCCGCCGTTTCCCCGTGCGCGATCCTTTTTTCATGATGCTGCGTCGTTCACTCAATACCTTCATGAATGCGTTTACCAGCAGCGATTGGACGGCTTACCCATTTGCCAGCCAAAACGCCAAAGACTTTAATAACTTATTACAGGTCTATTTAGATGCGACATTTTTCCCGAATTTGAATGAACTGGATTTTGCCCAAGAAGGCCATCGTCTGGAATTCTCTAAGCCCGATGATCCCAGTTCAGAACTGGTTTATAAAGGCGTGGTGTACAACGAAATGAAAGGTGCGATGAGTTCGCCCGTGCAAACCCTGTGGGTAGAACTCAGCCGCGTTTTATTTCCCACCACCACCTATCATCACAACAGCGGCGGTGATCCGCTGGATATTCCTAAACTCACGCATACCCAGCTAAAAGACTTTCATGCCACGCATTATCACCCGTCTAATGCGGTGTTCATGACTTATGGCGATATGTCACCCGACACGCATCAAACCTATTTTCATGACTGTGCCTTGCAACATTTCCAGCGTTTAGAGGTTAGCCATTTACACGTACCGAATGAACAACGCTTCTCTGCTCCCGTGTGCAGCGAAAGCGTTTATGCCCTCGACAGCCATGAGGATGCTGCGCACAAAACCCATATCGTTCTGGGTTGGTTATTAGGCGACAGCACTAACCCCCGTGATGTGATGAATGCGCATTTATTATCCGGCGTGTTGCTAGATAATAGCGCTTCGCCGCTGCGTCACGCCTTAGAAATCAGCAAATTGGGTACCGCGCCCTCGCCTTTGTGCGGCGTAGATACCAGCAGCAAAGAAATGGTCTTTGGCTGCGGCTTGGAAGGTTCCGATCCAGAGCACGCGCAAGCCACCGAAGCCTTAGTGATGAAAATCCTCAACACCGTGGCAGACGAAGGCATACCGCCAGCGCAAATCGAATCCGTGTTGCATCAAATCGAACTGCACCAACGAGAAATTACCGGCGATCATTATCCTTACGGCTTACGCCTCATGCTGCAAGCCTTGCCGCCTGCGCTGCACAGCAGTGATCCGGTTAAAGCTTTAAACATTGAAGCCACCTTAGCTGCATTGCGCGAAGACATCCAAAACCCTGATTTTATAAAAAACCTAGTGCGCCGCTTATTAGTCGATAACCCGCATCGCGTGCGCTTCGTCATGCGTCCAGATCAAACCTTAAACGAACAGCGTAGCGCACAAGAAAAAGCCACGTTGACGGCACTAAAAGACCAACTCAATGCGGTGCAACAACAGCAGATTGTGGAAAAAACGGCGGCCTTAGAACAGCGTCAAAACACGCCTGATGATCCAGAATTGCTGCCCAAAGTCACCTTGGCAGACGTACCTGAAGACATCAAAGTGGCTGAAGGCGAAGTCCGCACATTGCTTGACACCCCCGCGCATTGGTATGTCCAAGGCACCAACGGCATGGTATATCAGCAAATTGTGGTGGATTTACCGCCTTTAGACGATGAATTGCTAGAACTCTTGCCCCTGTTTTGTGATTGCCTCACAGAAGTCGGCGTTGGAGACAAAGACTATCTAGCCGCGCAACATTGGCAATCCGCTGTGACAGGCGGAGTCAGCGCCAGTTGTTCGGTGCGCGGACAAGTCGATGATGTGCAAAAAAGCCGTGGTTTATTCGTACTATCCGGCAAAGCACTGGCGCGAAATCATGCGCCACTGACTGACTTGCTGCACGCCACCTTTAGCCATGCGCGTTTTGATGAAATGGCGCGATTGCGAGAACTCATTTCTCAAATCCGTGTCGATAGCGAAACCAGCATCACCAGTCGCGGCAGTGCTTTAGCCATGAATGCCGCTTGCAGCGGCTTAAGCCCAGTAGCTGCCTTATCACATCGCTGGGGAGGACTAGCCAGTATTCAATGGATCAAACAACTCGATGAACGTTTAAACGACGCAGAAGAACAAAAAGCTTTTGCAAAAAAATTCGAGCTGTTGCGCGATGCGCTGCAAAAAGCCACACGGCAATTTTTAATCATTAGCGAGCCCGCGCAACAACAAGACATTGATGCAGCACTACAACAACACTGGGCGCAGCAAACGCCTGTTAATAGTGCAGACAGGCTAGAACTCGCTCCCATCAGCACCACACCTGTGCGTCAAGCCTGGGCGACGAGCACGCAAGTTTGTTTCAACGCCAAAGCCTATCCCACCGTGCCCTACGAGCATCCCGACGCGCCCGTATTAATGGTGCTAGGCGAGTTTTTACACAATGGTTATTTACACCGCGCCATCCGTGAACAAGGCGGAGCCTATGGCGGTAATGCTGGATATGACTCCAACACAGGCGCTTTTCGCTTCTACTCGTATCGTGATCCACGTTTACAAGAAACCCTAGAAGATTTTGATAAAGCCTTGGAATGGTTGCAAAGTCATGCACATGAAGCGCGTGATTTAGAAGAAGCTGTGCTCAGCGTAGTCAGCCGTATTGACCGCCCAGGCTCTCCAGCAGGAGAAGCTAAAAGCGCGTTTTACAATGACTTAAATGGTCGCACAGCCGAACAACGGTGGCGTTTTCGCAGTGGCGTATTAAAAACCACCTTGGCAGACTTACAGCGCGTAGGCCGGACATATTTACAACCGGAACACGCCAGCATTGCGGTGATTAGCGATACCCAACGTGTAGCAGAAGTGGCAGAGGTTTTGCATTTGGAAGTACACACGCTGTAGAAAACATCCGAAAAAAAAGATTGACAATTTTTTACGGTATGCTAAATTAAACACAAATGTTGCAGTGCACAAACGCAGCACAAGTGCAGCAGGATTCCAGTGTTTTTGCGATATTTTTTCATGTGAACCAGCGCCCATTTTTGGCGTTGGTTCGGATAGTCTCCTCCATCCTCCTTTGGTGGTTCGGCGCGATGCCCGTCGCGCCTTTTTTTCGCCTGTAGATAAGTCACCCGGCTAAGAGCCTATACGAAAACGGGATAATCGGCTGCAAATCCGCCCTTTTGCTCAGGTTTTCCGCTTTTTTTCGTTAAATAGCCCGCTATTCGCCTTAAAAAACCAAAAAACCTGCCTCAAAATAGCAAATTTTCGCTTCGATTCCCCATCTTCGTATAGGCTCTAAAAATAACTGCCCATTCTCCCAGTTTGGGAGGCTGTTCGCTTTATCACACCTCATCCCTCTTCATCCAATACTGACACACCGCTTCAAGCTGGACTGGTTATACTGTGAGCCTTCTTGTTTTGACATTTCGGTATAAGGATTTCCCGTGTTTATCAAAAGCTATCGTACCGCTTTATTATTATTGTTTACGCTGTTGTTAGTGCTGACAGTCATTAGCATCATGGCTTATAGCTATTCGCGCACCTCGAATACGACACTAGAACTATCACGTCAAATCATGACGAGCATTGCCGAAGAGACGATTGCTAGGACAGCTAATGTATTAAATGATGCTGAGAATCATGTACAAGTCAGCAGCCAGGTCATCCACAACCACGCTGATGTGCTGGCTGAGCAAGACAAAATATTCTCTGTCTTTTGGCAGCAATTAATGCTGAATCAGCACCTTATCACTTTGTTTGTGGCTGATATTCACAATAATATGCTGGAAGTGGAACGTGAGCCGCGTTTGTTGACGCGAGTGTGGGATTATCAGAAAACTCCGCAGCAACGCTTAGTGACCTATCGGCAAGCAGACTATCAACGCCTGTCGCAAGTACCAGAACCTGTGAATTATCAAGCAGTAGCACAGCCCTGGTTTAAATATTGGCAAACAGCCGATTTAAATCAGCCCACCTTTGAACCTTATTGGTCTGATATTTATGCATCAAATGACACGCAAGGTATTAGCGTTTCTTATCCGGTGCTCAATGCAGACAAACAATTGCAAGCGGTTGTAGGGGCTTACATTACCTTAGAAAGTCTGTCTAAACATTTATCCCAGCAAAGTTTTGGCAAAGCCGATATCGCCTTGATTATTGATGAGGATGAGCAGTTGGTGGCTTATCCTAAAATGCGCTTGACATTTGCCTCGCAAGGTCAACCGAATACGGGTGATTTACTCCACTTAGAGGAGATTGATGCATCGCAGAATTGGTTGAAAATGGCTTATCAACAACTGCACCCGCAAGCCTTAGAGCAAGCTAAAAACACAGAAAGAGGGCGCTTAGTGGTGACTGATTTAAGTTTTAAGGAAAAGCACACGCGCTATGTCGCCAGTCTGATTTTGACTCCAAAATTTTCGGGTAAACGCTGGTCTTTAATGATTGTGGCTCCCGAAAGTGATCTGCTCAGCGATGTGGATAACATGCTGCAAGAAACACTGGTGATTTCTATCATTATTTTGATCGCCTCGGTGTTTGGCGTGTATGTATTAATTCAACATGTATCTTCGCCTATCGAAGCCTTAACTGAGAATACCCGTCATATCGAAGCTTTACGTTTTGATAAATTAGAGCCGGTGAATTCTCATTTTGTTGAAATTAAAGCCATGGACAATGCCTTGTACAGCATGACTCGACATTTACAAGCTTATGGAAAATACGCACCTTCGGATGTGGTTAAACAATTGTTGGATAGTCAGCAAGCATTGGAGATAGGGGGGGAGTTGCGCGAGGTGACGGGCATGGCATTCGCCTTGGATAATTTTAGTGACTTGTGCCAATGCTTAGATGCCGATGAATTAACCCACTTACTCTCTCGGCATATCAATGAATTTAGCCTGATTATTCAAAACTATGACGGCATGGTGGAGCAATTTTCCAGCGATACTTTAATGGCGTTGTGGAATATGCCCGGCATCGTGCCCAATAGCCCGTATCTAGCGTGTGACAGCGCCTTACGTTGTCGCGAAGTGAATCAAGCCGTCAATCATGAATTGCACGGTCGCCAACAACCCCCGATGCGATATATGCTGGCCTTACACGGTGGTCAAGCCATAGTCGGCAACATCGGCACACGTCATCGCTTGCATTACACCGCCATTGGCGAAGGGATAGAACTGGTGCAGCGTTTGCGCTATCTCAACCGTTGGTATGGGACGGATATTTTGGTCACAGACACCTTGCAAAGCGAGTTGACCGATGTATTTATTTGGCGCTTAGTGGATAAAGTTAAATTATTTGAAAATACCCAACCATTGCGCATTTATCACTTACTGGATAAACAACATGCCGCAGTGGAAACTGAAACCCTAGAACTTGCAAAAGCGTATGAAGCGGCGTTTGCTGATTACAGTGCACAAAACTGGCAAACTGCCCTGCATCAATTAGCCGCCTTGCATGAAACCTATCCCAATGATAAACCCACCAAAGTGCTGCGTCAGCGTTGTCAAAAATATCAAGCCAATAGTTCTGAACTTTCCAAAGATTGGGATGGGGCGTTGGTCATCAGCCGCTTGTGAGAGATAAATAATGAATGAACTTAACCGCGAAGAAATGCTTGAACAAGCGATTCACAAATTCCAACACATTGTTCAATTGCAAGATAATTTGCAGCAAAAAACTGCGCAGCGCGTCACCTTTTTGTATCGCATGTTCTTTATTGGCTTTGCAGTGCTAGTCGCTTCAATTTCCTTTCTAGTGATATTGCTCGCCATGCTAATGCCGCAAATGACACAAGCCATTACCACTATGAACGATCATTTCACCAGCATGACCTACAACATGGAATCCATGCGCAGCAGCATGAATTCCATGCATCAGAACGTCAGCACCATGAGCAGCATTATTAAAAATATGGATAAAATGCAGGTGAGTATGCATAGCATGAGTGGAGATGTGGGTGTGATGCGGGAAAAAATGACGCATATAAATCACAACATGAGTCAAATGACGAATAATATGACTGACATGACACAATCTTTTGTACAGGTGGATAATACCGTTAATCGAATGCGCCATGACGTGAATCATATGGCGAGTCCGATGCGCATGTTTAACTCCTTCAATCCATTTCAATGACGTTAAACGCAAGGATTTAACTAAAATGCGAGACACCCCACTCGAACAACTATTGGTTGCACTGGATAATGTTGAGCAAGACCTAAAAGAACGCACCGAACAAGTAAAAAAATCACGCAACAATTTCAGCACGAGCATGAAAGTGATTTTTGCTGTCTTAGGTTGTTTAGCATTAGCCAATATTTATTTCGTCAACTCACTCACCCAAGAAGTTAAAGTAATGATTTCCAGCATGGTGGAAATGTACCAACATTTCGGGCGTATGTCAGAACAAATGCAAGATATGACGGTCTATGTTAAAAGCATGGAAAACGATATTGAAATGATGCCCATCATGAATCAACAAATGGGACAAATGAATCAAGAAGTCTCATCCATGAGCAACGACATGAATGCCATGCGTACCGATATGGAAGGCATGGATCAACGCATTACCACCATGAACAAAGATGTACAACAAATGAGTCTACGTTTTCGTCATATGAACGCTAATGTTGGCAACATGGGATATAACGTCAATCAAATGTCGAATGTTGTACCTGGATGGCCTTAGAGCCTATACGAAAACGGGATAATCGGCTGCAAATCCGCCCTTTTGGTCAGGTTTTCCGCTTTTTTTCGTTAAATAGCCCGCTATTCGCCTTAAAAAACCGAAAAACCTGCCTCAAAATAGCGCATTTTCGCTTCGATTCCCCATCTTCGTATAGGCTCTTAGAAAGAAGGTAACCTAAAGGCTTCATTTCGCCATTGCAGCACTATTTTCAATGGCCAATGATCCGAACCTAACTGAGCACCTGTGCTAAAAGCACTGGCTTGCAGTTCAGCACTGTGCAAACAATGATCGATGTTCGTCCATAACAAGGGCATTCAGGTAGGCCAGGTGATAAACACGCCATGTCCTTGTGCTGCATCCAGTAATGCCGTATCGCGCAAAATATCTTGATAATACGGCGACCACGGCGAAAGATTAAAATCCCCCACGATGAACACAGGCAGCGTTTGGGCTTTCGCCCATTCTCCCGCTGCTTGTAGTTGTTGATTGCGCATGTGGGCTAATTCTGGCGTGACGGGAGGAAACGGATGCACACTCAATACACTCAACCAACGTCCAGCAAATTCGACTTCCAGACTCATACTTAAACTGGCAAAGCCTTGAGCATTAGGCAGCCATGTCAACAGCGAGCCGCCATTTTCTGGATGTTTTGAGCGTTCTAACAGCATTGAGTCGTGGTCATATATTTTGACCTGACGCAACGGCAAACGGCTGAAGACAGCCAACCCAAAGTTATCTTCTTGCGGCAACACGCGATGATAGGGATAGCGCGGTTTTAGCGCCTCCAATGCCTGCGCCCAAGCGGGTGTCACTTCTTGCAAAAAGAGTATATCGGGCTGTTGTTGCGCGACTTCTTCTAATAAATATTGATACTGCGTGTTTTGTGAATGCACATTGGCGTGTAGCACTGTCAAACGCGGCGCATGAGCGATAGGCATGGGTGCTTGAGCCATCAAAGCAGGCCATAGCCCTCCTAAATGCAGTGCTAATAACAACATCGCTAAAAAAGACTTGCGCCATTGTTGTAGTAATAATAACAACAGCATACGCAGTCCACTGCTCAGCACATATTGCCACTTGAAATGCGTCAGCAGTTCAAACCAAGGATGCCAACGCGCCGCAAAACTGAGCACGGTGCCCAATGCTGTCATCCATAACAGTATGATCGTAAAACGTTTAAGCCAATGAATAATCATAGATATTGGGTGAGTGAGTGGTGGAAATGAAACCTAGCCTGCTTTATGCGCTACCGCACAATAAGAAACAAAAGGTTGCCCTGGTTTTTCTTTAATCTGAGCCTGCACAAAGCCAGATTTTAATAAAAGTTCAACAATGTCTGTTTGAGAATACAGATTGAAAATATCTTTGCTTAAATTAAGTCCTTGTATTTGAGGTTTATCCCGAAAGCCAATCACCACTTTCCCGCCTGGTTTTAAGACCCGATGCATTTCCTGAAAATAGACTAAAGGTTCTTTCCAGAAATAAACGGTATTGCTGGAACATACTTTATCAAAAGACTGTGCAGAAAACTCTAATTGACGACATTCGGCTTGTTTGAGTTCAATCAATCCAGCATGAATGTATTTTTGATTGCGACGTGTAGCTTCTTGTAACATGGCTTTGGAAAAATCAACACCGTGTATTTTCCCCTGTGGAACCATCGCCGCCATATTTTGAATTAGCTGACCAGGCCCAAAGCCTATTTCTAATACCTGGTCATTGATATTAAGTTGTAAATTTTCTTTTACAAAGGTATTTAAATCAGCATTGCCCTGATTAAATATTTTGCTCATCAAGTAACGCCCCATCAATCCTTTAGGTTGTTTAGCTTGTAAAGATAATATTCGAGAAGGAATGAGTTGGGCTATCCACATGATATTGTCCTTAATAAGTAGAGTTTTAAGGATAATACTGTTTTAGAGCAGTGTTATCCCTCGCAGATCACGGCTATATAGACAACATGAATCATTTATACGACTCAAGCCATCCGCTTTAAGCCCTTAAAAGACAAGGCAAACGGCGCAAGAGGCGCAAAAGAACACCCGCGTTTCCAAACGATGTTTACCTCGTTCCCATGCGCCGCATCATGGCCATTCAGTGAAGCCCCAAAGGGGTGTCATCTCTATAGCCTAGGGCAGCGCCCTAGGTTAAACGGATAGAAGGGGCTTAGCCCTGAAAGGGCGACATAAAACGCCATCCCGCCTTGTATTGCGCCCTTTCAGGGCTGGGTGGGTATCATCGACCACACCCAGGACGTTGCCCTGGGCTATAGGGATGCCGCCCCGTTGGGGCTAAAAACCCTTTAACTCGTTCCCATGCGCCGAGCCTGTAAAAGAACCTCATTTATTGGATTTTGGACAACGTAAAAACAATGACTTACGAAGCAAAAATCGTCAATTTTGGGAGTTCTTTTACAGCCTCGCCGCATGGGAATGCCGTCTTGACCGCGTTGCGGTCAGTACCGATATATTTCAGTGGTACTGGCGTATCGTAATGAAGATATGACCGGTTTTTGAAACCTATCAGGTTTGTCGCATCACTGATTTATTATTTCTATAGTAGGCTTTAAGTGAATGGCAGTGAAGATTAAAGTGTGTCGTACAACTCGGCTCATATCTCTATATATTGGGCCATATTCGCCGTAAGATTTTAGTAGAAAATCGCTCTCAGTAGGGCTGGGCTTGCGCTACGATGCCCGGTATTCGTATAAACTCTCCCCTCCTCACCTCACTACTGACAAACACTCAAGGATAATGTTTATGTCTTTACGCCTGTTTTCTGGTCTTTTTCTGTTTTTGTCTTGTACGGTTCAAGCCACTGATCCTTTAAGCGATTTCCTGCATGAACTGAAGAGTTTTAAGGCTGATTTTGAGCAGACTTTATATGATGAGCGCGGCGGCGTGCTGGAAGTGAGTCGTGGCATTGTGCATTTGCAACGTCCTGGACGTTTTCGCTGGGAATATCAAACCCCTTATGTACAACTCATTGTGGCGGATGGTCAAAGTATTTGGATTCATGATCAGGATTTAGATCAAGTAACGATCAAAGACTTTGATCTCAGCACACAAAACACCCCAGCTTTATTGCTGAGCAGCGAACGTCCCGCCCGTGATTTTTTTACGCTGCAAGCCTTGCCCGACAGTGCCGACGGTGAACAGCAGCTTAAATTGTTGCCTAAATCTTCCGATGCGGCTTTTTCATCCATACAATTATTATTTAAGAATAATGATTTAAGCCGTTTACATGTAGAGGATAAGTTAGGCCAAACCAGCGTCATTGCGTTTCATCATCCGCAGCGTAATCCATCATTGGCATCAACTTTGTTTGAATTCGTGCCACCGCCTGATGCGGATGTTATTGATGGACGTGAATAAGCACACACGCGACGCATGGATAAAAACCACATGGAACAGCCAGAAGGAACCCCGTTAAATAAATGGCAAGCGCAGAATTTCCGTCTGTTATTGCGGACTTGGATCATGGTGCTCGTCATGATTCTGCTCACGCTTGGAATGCGGCAATTCGGTTGGTTTGAACCTTTGGAGCTATACGCCTATGACTGGCGTATGCGTTTGCGCCCAAATATGGGGCCCGATCCTCGTTTGTTAATTGTGGCGGTGACGGAAAAAGATATTCAACAATATAAGCAATTTCCGTTGCCTGACTCAGCCTATGCCGATGTGCTAAAACAGATTTTAATACATCAGCCTACGGCTATTGGCCTGGATATTTATCGGGATTTTCCACAGCCTAAGACTACTGCACCGGATATTTATCAGGACTCTCCACAAGACAAGGGCACTGGGGAGTTTTTAGAGATTTTGCGCGAGCACAGCAATATTGTTGTGATTCAACGCTTGTCTGAAAATTTAAGTCAAGCTTCTGTGCCACCGCCACCTGGTGTGCCTGAAACCCGTGTGGGGTTTAATGATTTAGTGGTGGATGTCGATGGTGTGATTCGTCGTAATCTGATATTTGCCGGACATCATCAGCGCACTTATTCCTCCTTTTCCTGGAAAGTGGCTTTGAAATATTTACGGGAAAAAGGTATTTATCCGAGTGCTGAAGGAAATAATCCTTTGCATATTCGTCTGGGTGAAGCGGTGCTCAAGCCCTTAAAAGAAGATTCAGGCAATTATCAAGACATTGATTCCGAAGGCTATCAAATCCTCCTCAATTATCGTCCTACACTCCATATTGCTGAGCGTTTAAGCCTGTCTGAAGTGGTGGCAGGCGCACTGACAGCCGAGCAAGTGCGTAATAAAATTGTGCTGATTGGAACGGTGGCTGAAAGTGCCCGCGATATTTTTGTCACACCTTATAGCCGCGAACGCGCTCTAGGCTTTTACATGCCCGGTGTGGAAATCCATGCCGCCAAAATTAGTGAATTGATCAGTGTGGCGACGGGAGATTTTGGCATAGCTACCCCCGCTAAACCAGGCTTGTTTAGGTTTTGGGGTGAAGCCTGGGAAATTGTCTGGATACTGGCGTGGAGCTTATTGGGCGGCCTATTGGCTTGGTGGTTACGCCATCCATTAAAACTGCCCTTGGCGATTGTAGTCAGCTTCGGCTTATTGTTTTTCCTGCATTGGCATTTGTTCCAATCTATGCTGTGGGTGCCTCTAGCCGCCCCCTTACTTGGATTATTGCTGGTCAGCAGCAGCGTGCTGATGGCGCGTTATCTCTATTACGCTTTTTATGATGAATTAACCGGATTGCCCAATCGCACTTTATTCATGCAGAAATTGCGGACATTGCGTCGTAAACACTGGCATTTATCAGCAAAAACACCTCAAACGCAGGGTGCTATTGCCTTAGTATTGTTAGATTTAGATCGCTTTAAGATCATTAACGCAGTGCTAGGACATGACGCAGGGGATGCACTGATCGTCGCCTTTACGCAACGTGTGCAATTAGAATTAGAAGCCACTCATCATGCCCATTCACATCATCCGGCTTTTTTAGCGCGAGTCGGCGGTACTGAATTCAGCTTTATTTTGAATTGTGCAGCGGATGATGCTCAAACCCCCACAGAATTGGCGAATAACATCCGTATGCGGATGCATCACCCCTTTAACTTGCGTCATGAAGAAGTGTTTACTCATGCCAATATCGGTATTGCTATGGGCTATGTCGATGATGCGCGTGACTTACTGCGTGATGCACGAGCCGCTATGAATCGAGCGAAATTATTAGAAAAAGATGCGCCTGAAATGTTTGCTATCGACATGGAAGAAAAAGCCATTGAGCATTTCAAATTAGAACGCGATTTACGCCGAGCCACGCATTACTACCGTCCAGAAATGCGTCCACTCGATGAAGAGTGGAGTTTACCCGCCATGCCTGAATTCGTGTTGTATTATCAACCCGTGATTGATTTGAATACAGGACGTATTTCAGGCTTTGAAGCTTTAGTCCGTTGGCTGCATCCACAAAGAGGTTTAGTCTCACCGGGCGAGTTTATTCCCGTGGCAGAAGAAACCGGATTGATTGTGCCGATTGGTGAATGGATTTTATATCAAGCTTGTTTGCAAATGCGTCAATGGCAAGAACAATTCCCTGAATATCCTAATTTAGTGATTAGCGTCAATTTGTCAGGACGACAATTTAGCCAACCTTTTCTGGCTGAAACCATTCAAAAAATCTCACAAAAAACAGATTTAGTCACGCAGAATTTAAAATTAGAAATTACAGAAAGTGCTGTAATGGATGATATTAAGACCACGCTGTCGATTTTGCATCAGTTAAAATCGATTGATTTACAACTCAGTATTGATGATTTTGGTACGGGTTATTCTTCTATGGAGTATTTAACCCAGTTTCCGACGGACACCTTAAAAGTGGATCAATCTTTTGTGCGCCAAATGCATGAAACCCCGAAAAATAAAGTAGTGGTGGAAACCATTGTAGAATTAGCCCATCGCCTCGGCATGAATATCATTTGCGAAGGCATTGAGGAAGAAGAACAATTAAAACAACTCAGAGCTTTAGGTTGTGAATTTGGACAAGGCTATTTATTTTCTCGCCCCGTGCCAGGAGAAGAAGCAGAGGCTTTGCTTAAAAGCAATCCGCAATGGTAAGTCTCTTATGTAGCGGAGTGACATCAGTTGTTAAGACTGCCGGTCCTTTAACTCGTTCCCATGCGCCGAGCCTGTAAAAGAACCTCATTTATTGAATTTTGGACAACGTAAAAACAATGACTTACGAAGCAAAAATCGTCAATTTTGGGAGTTCTTTTACAGCCTCGCCGCATGGGAATACCGTCTTGACCGCGTTGCGGTCAGTACCGATATAATTTTGCTATATTCATCGAAATATTCAGGAAGCGACCTATCCAAAAGGCTAAAGCATGAAGCAAATCAGAATTTATCAACGCGAATACGCATTGCCTGCCATCAATGCGCAAAAAGTCCAAACCTTAGAACAGGATATTCAACGTTCTCGCTCTGTATTGAGTGATAACTCCAGCAAGGAACCCCAAGGTTTTTTAGAACAATGGTTTTCACGCTCAAAAAAACTCACTCCCAGCGAAGAAATTGACGCACGTTTTCAAGAACTGGACAACATCGTCAAAAACTACAAAACCCTCATGCAATTGTTGCAAACACATAAACATGAATATCAAGGATTCTTTCAGCGCGTTATTCAAGATGTACATCAACTGATTCAAGACAAAGCTGTACACATCCAAAATATCGAAGATAAACGTCAAAAACAACAACAAGAACATGACGATCCTGCCTTGCAAGATATTTATATTCAGCAAAAACTGCAATTATTAGAGCTAGTACGCACGTTAAGCCAAGAGGCGATTCTTGCCCTGAAAAAACTGGAACTATTCAGCGATGCCTTAGAAGAACTCGCTGAGAACCAAGATAAACAACAACAAGTGTTGGCGGAATTGCTAAAAGTGACCATTGGGTTCCGCAGTGCTTATGAGTTACAAAAAGAAATTGATGCACTGGAAAATGATTTAAATAATTTGCTGCAACAAAGTCTAAATCTTGAGAAACTCATTGCACCTTATCTAGGACCTTTCCAAACCTTGATTGAGCAGGTATCACAGACTGATACCAAACTGATAGGTGCAGTACGAGAGATTCAAACTATTACCGAAGAAATTCTCAATACAGGTGGTTTAAGTTTGTCAGGCAAAACCGAAGAAAAAATTCTGGATTTTTTAGTATATGGAGAGTGCAACCAGCAATTTACTGAGTATTTGAGTGACTGGAATCTCACTGATGCACTGTCGATTGAACTGGATTTACAACATCGTGATGAAGCAACAGTTAAAAGCGCTTTGGATAATTTGCAGCAATTTTTGGAGTTGCGCTATCCCGATAACACAAACCTTCTAGGTGTTCAAAACCAAGTTCAAAACCAAGAAGATTTAGATACTCAAGGATTTGAGCGTTACATTATTAATAATGATGCTGCTGTTTTGGATAAAAAAACGGGATTAATATGGATGCGCTGTGCATTGGGACAAACTTGGAATGGAATAACCTGTGTTGGCAAAGCAAAGCGCATGGATTGGCAAACAGCGTGTCAACAAATAGGTGATGGTTTTGCGGGTTATGATGACTGGAGAATACCCACCCTTGAAGAATTGAAAACATTAGTCGATAAAAATCAAACAGAGGCAAAAATTCAGGCTCTTTCGGAATTAATGCTGATCCAGCAATAATCATTAACAATTTGATTGAACTATAAAAATAAATCATATTCTTTCAAATCTAAATGCAGGCATCGGAACGGATTTTTGTGGTCAAGTAACCCATAACAACGACGTTTGAGTACTTTGACTTTATTATTCAATCCTTCTACAAAACCACTATTATGTCGATCAATGAAATAATTCACAATATCATCCATCATTTTTTCAAGTGTTTTAATCAATAGACTTACCCAGTCTTCAACTTACTGAATTACAACTGAATTACAAGTGAATTTTTAAGGTTGGATAGTCCAGCAGCAAGGCTGATAATAGCATTCTTAATGAAACCAGACTTGTTTCTTAAACGATTAACCAGTATTTGAAATCGTTTTATTCCGCCAATAGCATTTTCAACATAAACTCGATTTTTACTCATCATTTTATTGTATTTCTTTTGCTCTTTAGTCAGTGTTGGATCAGGGTTTTTCTTTGACTGTCTAGGTTTTTTATGAGGAATACAAATGTTTTCACTACACTGCTCATCTTTTTGTATTCCTAGATAGCCTAAATCAACGATGATGTCTGTCTTTTCAAACCATACTTGTGGTGTCTCGCATCGTTTAAGAGGTGTTCACGGACATCCTTGTCCTTAGAACTTCTTAAGTGGGCGCGAGACGCTATTTTGGTGCCCCGACACGTCCGGTATCACCCAGTCACCTTCGCACTCTGCTGCTACGATCACTGCCTTCCCCCATGACTATACGGCCAATACATTGTGTCTTGCTCCCCCACCTATGCGAACCAAAACCCTTCGCATCGCTGGCACCACAGTCCAAAATGATGCCTTGTCGCGGGCTACTCGACCCCGGCTGTGCCTCCCCCTGTCTCGCAGCGTTTGAGGAGGGCATTCGGATTTAAATAATGCATAGTCATGTATTGAACCTGCCACTGTTTTTCCAATATAAAGAATTTTTCGGTGTTTAGTTGAAATAACAGTATTTTTTAAGGTGTGCTGATGTTTCTTGCCACTGTAATTTTTTTTGCACATCATAGTTCTTATGCCGATAGTTTAAGCGCTCAGCAGTACCCACTAAAACAACTTCATTATCAGTGAGTTGCGCAAGTTATTTCGGGGTTTTAATACTAGAGGCAAGTAAAACTTTTAAACGTTTCTGAGTCTCTTCTAAAATAGGACATAGTGTATTGACATAAGCTTCTGCTGTAGATTTTCCTATTTCAAAATTAAATCCCATGACATCATCAGTGGGATAGTTCTTCATGTCATACAGTATAAATATTAATTTATCTCTATGTGTTTTAAGCGCTTGAGAATGAAGATATCTAGGCTTTCTTTTATATGCACCCTGGTTTTTTTGATGTTTAAGCTCTACTTTTTCTTGTAAAACCATGGTAAATACAGGCCATAGTTTATCAAATTCTTCTTGGGTAACACCTAATACTGCTGAAAATGGGCGTTTAGTGGTGATGCGGTTTATGTAGTGGCTCGTGTCTTAAGACCTCATTTTTTACTGGGGTGAGTAGATATTCTTTTTAATTGAAAATTTAGACTTGGACAAGTCTAATGATCAGCCCTGCAAAGGTGATTCCAAGTGGTTGTAAAATATATAATTTTTAGTTTACGGAATTCACTAACTAAGAGGAAATCGTTATTTTTAGTCCAATTTTACAAAAGTTTGCAGAAAAAAGCCCTATAACGGTAGTGGTGTCTCGCATCGTTTAAGAGGTGTTCACGGGCATCCTTACCCTTAGAACTTCTTAAGTG
>JADGEH010000079.1:0-21207 GCA_016744475.1 Thiotrichales bacterium
TTTTGAGGCAGGTTTTTCGGTTTTTTAAGGCGAATAGCGGGCTATTTAACGAAAAAAAGCGGAAAATCGGGCCAAAAGGGCGGGTTTGCAGCCGATTATCCCGTTTTCGTATAGGTTCTAAGACCTGGCAGGTTTCAAAAACCTTGGCCACCGCCACAATACGCTCATTTAGAGGCGCTGATACGGCGTCAGCAAGCGGTTGAAACCGACTGGCAACGTGAACCTAATCTTTAGAGAAGCAAGAGACGGGGCGTGGTAACGCTAAAACTATAGCGTCTATTAAACGGATGATGACGCACCTTAAACAAGAACTTGAACCACTCGATATGGATATTAGACTTGTCCGGGCTTAAACGCCGTAGCGAAAAGCAGCGGGATTGAGCGTTTTTTTTCGTTCATTTGAGGCGAATAGTCATTCTATTTAACGAAAATAAACGGAGAAAAATGCCAATATCCGCTGTTTTGCAGTCGGTGTCTTAAGCCTGGACAAGTCTATTGAACAACACATCCAGTCTCATCCTAATTTAGAACATGACAGGGTGACTTCGGTCCATCAAAGGGATAGGCGAAGTGGTGCCCACGGTATGACATCCTGTATTTCAAACTAAACGTTTTAAGAATGCGCCACCAGTAGCGGCTTATTTAGGGTTATTCCCATCGCTACTGAATCAGGTTCAAGTGTTAAAAAGCCCAGCCGCTTATCGAAAACGGAGCCAGCCTCTATACGCGCAACACTGTATTTTGCAGCCATTACAGCCAGTCGCCATCACCCTGATGTCAAAGCACTTTATGAGCGGTGACTGAATAAAGGCCACAGTAAAATGTGCGCTATGGGCGCGGCGATGCGCAAGCTCATTCACATTTGCTTGGGTGTTTTGAAGCATCAAACACCTTTTTGCCCTCAAACCGTTTAATTTTAAAGTTTTCCTGTTCAACAAGGGTTGACCTGAGACACGGTATCTGCCAGGTCTATCGTATAACTGATTTATTTTCTCTATAGTCGGCTCCATGTGATGGGTTTTCTGGTTTTCACGCAGGGCGCATGGGAACCAGGAAAAACCATGACAGGGTGGGATTTTACTCACTCCACAGAACCTACTTATTCAGTAGATTACTCAAACGCTGCCGATAATGCCCTGCCAGCTCTGCATCATTAGGTGCCAGCATGTTGGTAATGGTGATAATCATCTCCTTGGCTGCACCTTCTTTGTCATCAGAACGGGTCTGTAGCACAGTAAATAGCTGATCGATAGCACTGTTATAGTCATGAGCGGCGACCAGGCAGATGGCTAAATCAAAACGGGCATCGTTGTTATCCGGGTTTTTTGCCAATGTCTGTTGCAGCGCCTCCTGGCCTTCGGTGTTGGCAGCGAGTTCTGCAAAGGTGAATTGACCGAGCAGTGACTTGCCCATGTCTCTCTCTTTATCGTGTTTCGGTAATTTGTTGAACAAGCCCTTGGCTTGCTCCATTTCGCCGATGTCGATAAATATCTGCACCATATCCATCGCCACGCGAGTGTTGCTCGGTTCCATTTTGATCGCCTGAGACATCATGATAATCGCCTCACTGGTGTCCCCCGCTATGTGTTTTGCGCGTGCTTGCAGACGCAAATCGTCCGACTGGTTGAAGATGCCCATACCCTTTAGCAACACGCGCAGCTCTTCTTCCTGTAACTGCCCTTCTTGGCTGAATGTCACTTCACCCTGATTAAATACTTTCAAAGTGGGAATATTTTTAACCGCGTATTGCTTAACCAGCTCTGGTTGCTCATCAATATCGACTTTGGCAAAAATGAACTGTCCGGCGAATTCATCCGCCAAGTCGTGAAGAACATTGGACATCATTACGCACGGCTCGGACCACACGCCCATAAATTCCACCAACACAGGTACTTTAAGTGAGTTTTGAATCACATATTGATCAAAACCTGATTCACCGACCTCAAAAACTAATACTTTTTTTTCCATTTTGTAGCCTCTCATTCATCTAATGGATTGTTTGAAAACAAGGTAGGATGCGGCGATGGATGAATCGCACCATTGAGAGCATAGGCATTGATGCGGTTCATTCCTCACCACATTCTACCTGGCTGTAAACTTTTTACCGCAGCTTCTATAGCTAAGGTACATCATTTATAGGCTTGCGATAAAGCCAAACCCAAGACTGCCAGTCCTTCAAGGACTGGCAGTCTTAACAACTGATATTATTTCGCTATATCTCTGGGGGAAGGGGGTACTCAACCACGGCGGGTGCGTGAGGTGAGTGGATAAACAACAACGCCCCGCTAAAAGCGGGGCGTTGCTGAATAAGCGATGGATGTGCTCGCTTTTACTTAATCACAGGATTACCAAACACCGCATTGCGCACGGTTTTGCGTAACAAATCCAATGGGATAATAATGACCGCAAACAGGCTCAAATACAGCCAATCAGTTAAGCTCAATCCTACTACACGCATAATATCGCCGCCTACATAAGTAAACAGCACTTGCAGACCGAAGATGATGGCAACTACAAACATAAAGTTCTTGTTGTCTGTTAGGTGTTCTAACAAATTCAAGTTCTCAGTACGTGCATTGAACTTATTAAAATTGTGCATGAAGACAAAGAATCCAAAGAAAGCGGTGAGGAATAACAAGTTGTTATCGGGAGTCAAGGGCTTCGTGTCATCTAATAACAAACCTGTCATATCGTCATGTACAAATAATTGATGAATCGAATCACTCATTAAGAAGAATAAACTCAGACCCGCCGTCACAAAGCCCGCGATGAGAATTTGCGACCACATTTCTCCAGTAATTAAAGGCGCATCTTTAGGAATGGGTTTTTCTAGCATATAGCGTTGTAATGCAGCTTCGCCAGAGAAGGCCAGAGCAGCCAACGTGTCCATGATGATGTTAATCCACAACAGTTGAATCATGGTTAAAGGCAATTCAAAGCCTAGGAAGGGGCCCGAAAAGGCCAGTAGAATCGCAGAAACATTCACGGTTAATTGAAAAATCAAGAATTTGCGAATAGAGCGGAATAAAGTACGTCCGTACAACACCGCTTGTGTAATGGAGGCAAAATTATCATCAAGAATCACGATGTCGCTGGCTTCTTTAGTCATTTCTGTGCCGCTGCCCATCGCAAAACCCACGTCGGCATTTTTCACAGCGGGTGCGTCGTTGACACCATCGCCCGTCATGCCCACCACCCAATCAATATCCTTGGCGAGTTTCACCAAACGGCTTTTGTCGGTGGGATAAGCACGAGAGACCACGGCGAGATTAGGCAGCAGGGCTTTGATTTCATCATCCGACATTTTATTGAGTTCAGCAGAGGTCAGCACCACTGAGTTGTCATCCACTAGCAGTCCAACATCACGCCCAATGGCTTCTGCGGTTTCTTTGGCATCGCCTGTAATCATGACGACCTTGATGCCCGCTTGTTGTGCCATTTTAACGGCTTGGTAAGAGGTGTCACGCAATCCATCGCGGATGCCAAAAATGCCGACTAAGCAGAGGTTTTGCGGCAATGCTTGTTCTTCGCTGATGGCATCATCGGTGACAGCTACGGCGAGTAAGCGCATCGCATCGGTAGATAATTTGTGCATTTCATTGTTAAAAGCGTCTTTATCGTCTAATGCGACTTTTTCACCTTGCGCATCAAAATAATGCGTGCAATTTTGCAGCAAAATTTCAGGTGCGCCTTTGACCAACGTGAGGTTTTTCTCGCCGCTGACTTGGGAAGCGGAAAACTTACGCGCACTGTTAAAAGAAATCATGTCTTCAATTTCGACAGCACTTTTTTCTGCGAGCTTGTCGTCTAAAAAGCGTAGCAGGGCTTGTTCGGTACGATCCGCGCCTACAATTTTGGGAGCACTACTGCTGTCAGAGGCATCGATCACCGCACTGGTGTTGTTGCGCACGGCGAAAATGACCTGCTCACGCAAGGCTTGGGGAATGCTGTCTAAGCTGCCGAATTGTTCATGCGTACCGGATAGAAATTTCTCGGTTTTCAATTTGCCTTCAGTCAAAGTGCCCGTTTTATCGGTAAACAAGACTGTCAGGCTGCCAGCAGTTTCAATCCCTAATAATTTGCGCACCAGCACTTTAGCGCGTAACAATTTGCGCATGTTTAATGACAATACAATAGCAATCATCATCGGCAAGCCTTCGGGCACCGCGACGACGATGACGACGATGGCGAGCACCAGTGCCGTGACCATATCAGCGATAATCGCACCCGCTCCTAATGCCATGTAAGCCGATAAGCTTTCGGCATCCAAAAAGGCATTTTTGTACATGAAAGCTAAGGCGATAAAACTCGCGCCGATGTAACCAAACATAGAAATTTGTCCGCCCAGCACGGTGAGTTTTTCTTGCAAAGGCGACAAGCGATCTTCAGCACTGACCAGTTCTTTCATGGTTTTGCCGTATTCGGTGTGGTCGCCAACGGCAGTGACTTTCATCACCGCTTCGCCGTCATCCACCAAAGAAGCGCGAAACATTTTGTTCTTTTCTTCATCTACCTCAGCCGCTTCATCCAGCAGGGCTAATTTTTTGACGGGTTCCGATTCCCCCGTTAAAGCGGCTTGATCCACCTCCAAATGACCACCGACTAAAAAGCCGTCGCAAGGCACGGTGTCTCCTGGTTGCAGCAAGACATAATCATCGACAACGAGATCGTTAATGGGGATTTCAATTAAATGTTCATTGCGAAAGGCTTTGACCTGAATCATCGAGGCTTCTTCCAGCAGGCGCTGAAATTCATTTTCGTTGCTATATTCCGACCACGTAGCCACCAAGGTCGCCAGCGCGAGGGCAACGGCGATGCCGATGCCTTCATACCAAGGGACATAGCCAAAAATGGACAAGGCCACTGTGATCACTAAAGCGACCACCAGAATTAATATGATCGGGTCTTTGAAATTCTCTAGGAATTTGTCCCAGAAGGTCTCGGCATCCTGGGTGGTGACGGCATTGCTACCGTGTTGCTGGCGCGAAGAAAGTACGGTCTCGTCGTTGAGTCCGGAATAAGTGAATTTCATAGTATGACTCGCTATAAAGAGGTGAATAAAACATGAAAAATTTTGTAGCAACGAGATCGGGACAAAGCGATGGGATGCAATAGCTGAAAACATGTCTAAATGGACAGATAAAGGCGGGGCGGGGGAGGTTGGCATGAAATGATGAAGCGATAGGATCATTTTAGAGGCGATGGATGGGCTTGTATCATTCTTTGTTAAACTGGTATCAACTTTCAGCTATGGTGACGGATATGCGCTTATTATTAATCGAAGATGATCCTTTACTGGGCAACGGCATTCAGGTCGGCTTGCAACAAGCTTTTTATGTTGTGGATTGGTTGACTGACGGCGAAGCAGGGGCGCAAGCCCTGCGTTATGACCATTTCGATGGTTTGATTCTCGATTTAGGCTTGCCGAAAAAAGATGGACTCACCCTGCTCAAAGAACTACGCGCTCAGCATAATGATGTGCCCGTATTGATCTTAACTGCGCGAGATAGAGTTGAAGATCGCATACAAGGTTTGGACGATGGCGCGGATGATTACCTGGTAAAACCGTTTGATTTACAAGAATTATTGGCACGGCTTCGGGCTTTATTGCGGCGCAGCCAAGGGCGTGCAAATCCGCTGATTGAACACGGCGATCTGGTCTTAAATCCGCAACAACACAGCCTGACGCAAGCGGGACAAGCGGTTGAATTACCGCCTAAAGAATTTGTGATATTGCAGGCTTTGCTGGAAAACGCGGGGCGGATTTTGTCGCGCACTCAATTGGAAGAACGTTTGTACAGTTGGGATGCAGGCGTGGAGAGCAACGCGCTGGAAGTGCACATCCATCATTTGCGCAAAAAATTGGGTAAAGAGGTGATCCGCACAGTGCGAGGGGTGGGCTACAGCATCGCTTCTTAGAGCCTATATGAAGATGGGAAATCGAAGCGAAAATTCGCCATTTTGTGGCAGGTTTTTCGGTTTTTTAAGGCGAATAGCGGGCTATTTAACGAAAAAAAGCGGGGAATCTGACCAAAAGGGCGGATTTGCAGCCGATTATCCCATTTTCGTATAGGCTCTTAGCCTCTGTTTATCCGCTTAAAACGAGATATAACAAAGAAGCATTTGAATAACACCAGCCCTGTGCCATAGAATCATGGCTTTTATCGTTTAAGGATGAGGATTTCTGGCTATGGCAATAATTGATGCTGAACGTGATCTGGTGGTGATTCGCATTGTATATGATGGGCCGCCGGGCGCTGGGAAAACCGCCAGCTTGTATGCCTTGCAAAAAAGCCTGAAAACACCACAGCCGGTGTTTTCTGCTCATCAAGCGGCGGGCAATGACGAGCATCAATATGATTTTGATTGGTTAGATTATACGGGCGGAATGTTTGAACACCGTCAAATCCGTTGTCAGATTCTCAGTACCCCCGGTGATCCACTGCTCAGCACACAACGCGAATATTTGCTGCAAACAGCCGATGCAGTGGTGTTTGTTGTGGATTCTCGCGCTTCAGCCCTGAGCTTAGGACTCAAATACTTTAATACGCTACAAAACATTCTAAAAGCCCGCCCCACCTCCCCACCCAAAATTCTCATTCAAGCCAATTATCAAGATGACCCTGAAGCCTTTGATGAAGAGCGCTTAGCCGCTTTTTTTGAGAAGCATTTACGTATTTATGGTTCTGTGGCAGTGAAAGGCGAAAGCATTCGAGAAAGCTTTGTTTTTGCCGTGCGTCTGGCCTTAGAGCACGTTACGCAATTGCAAACGGAAGGTGCCCTAGAAACGGGTCAGGTGGACATCAACAGCGGCGAGCATTTGTTTGAACTATTTCAACAACGCGATTGGACAGTGAATGCTGAACAGCAAGTGTTACATCAAATATTGGATGCCGAAACACCGCATTGTTTGCCTGATAGTGAGGCGGTGAACGCCACGCCGACAGAAGTTCAAGGAACTCAAGTCGATGTGGCGCTGTGTCAAAAACACTTGCCTGGAGCGGATACGCCCTTGCAATGGTTATCGCCACCACTCGCCACAAAAGCGGTGTTGCAAAATATTAATACCGCTGAATTACATTTTCATGCTGTGGATGAACCCGTGTGGATGGCTGAACATGCCAGCGCTAAATGGCGCTATTTTTCTCGCGTAGATTGGCATTATCCCAATGAAAATGCCGCACGCAATGTCTTACGCCAACAATTTCAATGGCATTTACGCTATATCACCCTGTTTCCAGAACATCGCTACCTCGCCTTGTCTCAATGCGAGGATGAGCAATTTCATCTGTGGCAAATCGTTGAAACGCATACCACGTTAATGCATTACCTAGACACTTTAATTCAAACCGGAGATGCCCAGCAATTTGCAGATCAATTGCTCGTGTGTGCTGAGGGTTTTTCTAAATTGATCAATGAACTGATTGATGTCGTGAGTTTGCAAAACATCACTTTAGACACGGTTCATTTTGATGGAAAAATGGCTTATGCAGGTTTATTAGATATGGCTTTAGGACAGGGTGAAGTCGATGAAGATATGCGCTTTATGCATTTGATGAAGCAGTTTTCTCAACCGATCAGTGATGCCTTAAATTCTAGCCTAGATGTACGCACCACCTTATTGCGCTTGAACGAGCATGAAGCCACCCATCCTCATTTGGCTGAAAGCTTATCTACTTTGTTTATTCAATAGCCTTTTATGTCGCCCTTTCAGGGCTAGATATTCGTGACATCCATCACCCAGGGTGCTTGCCCTGGGCTATATAAATCGCGCCCCTTTGGGGCTAAATGCGTCACTGAATAGCAATGATGCGCCGCATGAGAACGAGTTAAAAAATGACGCAACACACACTAAAAACTCTTTTTTCACCACGCAAAATGCAAACAGCATCAACATTTCATGCAACAGGTAATATCGCCTAATAGCTTGAACAAATCCTTATTTTTCGTGGAATATGACAGCTAATGACAAAAGAAAGTCACATAGGTGTCACGCTTATGTGACAATGGCACAAGGTTTGCTATACAAAGTGTTACAAAACGTGATCTCCAATGAACGCCCAAGGGTAGTTTCACGTCTTTTCTTAAACGCGCCCAGTGTTTGAAAACGGAGATAACCATGAAAACTTTACGTCACACTTTAGCCACAGCTATTTCTGCTACCTTATTAATGTCTGCTTCTGCTGTTTGGGCTGACACCGCTTCTGATAATCTCGACATTAGCATCACCATTCAACCCGCATGTACGCTAGACAGTGTTGACGACGTGGCAGCCAGCCATGTCACTGGCACCGCTGGTGCACAATCTCAATCCGGTTCAGTACGTGTCACTTGTAATAATACACATGTCTATAGAATTGCAATGGGTGCAGGCACAAATGCCACAGGTACTCAGCGCCGTATACATGATGGTGTCAATCACATTAATTATGATTTGCTCAAACAATCTAATGGCAATGTGTGGGGTACCGCAGGTACCGCAGCGGATAACTCTATGGATGCCGCAGCGGCTACCGTTAATGACCAAAATGGCACAGGTAACGGTGCTCAACAAACTTGGGGCTACCAAGTCAACTACACCTTAGCCGGAACGGAAGCAGCAGGTACTTACACTGATACCGTACTGGTCACTTTAGAATTCTAAATATCTGGATAAGCCATAAAAAAACCGCCCGTGATGACACGGGCGGTTTTTTTATGGCGGTTTGCCTTGGCAAAAATAACATCGCTTAAAGCGATGTTATTTCTAAGAGCTTATATGAAGATGGGGATTTGCAGCCGATTATCCCATTTTCGTATAGGCTCTAAAGTGCTACATCGTTACTTTTTCACATCAATGCGTTTTTGCACATAACGTCCTGGTGCTGCTTCAATTTCAGCATGATCCTTATTGCCCAGTGTGGTGCGTGCAGGTACTTGCTCACCCGCATATTTTTTCGCCCATTCGATCCAGTGAGGCCACCAGCTACCGGGTTTAGATTCTGCGGTCTCCAACCATTTATCCGCACCTTCACCTAATGTGCCACCAACCCAATGATTACGTTTTTCTTTGTAAGGTGGGTTAATTACGCCCGCAATATGACCGCTGCCACCCAATACAAATTCCACAGGACCATTCATGACTTCAGTACCGACAAAGGTGCTCTTCCAAGGTGCAATGTGATCATCAATCGTCGATAAGAAATAAGTGGGGGTTTTGATTTTAGTCAGATTGTTTTTAGTACCACACACTTCCAATGCATCAGGCTCAATCACGTTGTTTTCAATGTACATATTACGCAAATAATAGCTGTACATAGCAGCGGGTAAATTGGTTGAATCCGTATTCCAATACAAAATATCAAAAGGCGCAGGCGACTGTCCTTTCAGATAATTGTTCACCACATAAGACCAAATCAAATCATTTGCACGCAGCATATTAAAAGCCGTCGCCAAATCCTTACCGGATAACACCTTGGTGTGTTTCAATTGTGCTTCACGGTGAGCCAATTGTGCTTCATTAATGAACACACCAATATCACCGGGTTCAGAGAAATCTAACAACGTGGTCAAATAAGTGGCAGAAGCAATCATAGCTTGCTTGCGTCTAGCATGTAATACGGACAAAGCCATGCCTAAAATCGTCCCCCCGACACACCAAGCCACTGCATTCAGTTTCTTAGAACCCGTAATCGCTTTAACGGTTTCAAAAGCTTGTAAAGGCCCGCCTTCCAAATAATCATCCCAGGTGAAATCAGACAATTCTTCACCTGGATTCACCCAAGATATTAAGAAGACCGTATGACCTTGATCCACTAAGTATTTCACCAATGAATTCTTAGCCTGCAAATCCATAATGTAAAACTTATTAATGCACGGTGGCACGATGAGAACAGGATGTTCTGCCACAGTATCAGTGGTCGGGCGATATTGAATCAACTGCATCACATCATTCTCATACACCACAGCCCCTGGCGTGACGGCTAAATTTTCACCCAATTTGAAAGCCGATTCATCCGACATACTGATGCGGCCTTTATCCATATCACCGATCAGGTTTTTCAAGCCATCCACCAAACTTTGACCTTTGGTTTCAAAAGCTTGCTGCATCACTTCAGGATTGGTCGCGGCAAAATTGCTGGGTGACATCGCATCAATGAAATAACGGGTATAAAAGTTCAAACGTTTTTGATCTTTTTCATCTAAATCCGCCGCTTCAGCGCTTTTCATGAGCAAATTTGAAGTCAACAAATAAGACTGTTTCAAATAATCAAAGACAGGATTTTCATTCCAAGCATCCGCGTGAAAGCGACGATCACCTTTAGAAGCTGTTGCAACAGGTTGACGCTCGCCATTAGGATTTTCCCAAAAGCTCATCCACAAATTCATTTGTTGTTGCTGGAATTCTTGCATCAAGCCCATCCATTTTTGCGGCTGTTGCGTGGCATCCTTGGCAATACAATTCCAAGCTTGCGTGAATTGCTTAAGCATTTCTTGGTTTTGCTCAGAGGCAAAATTATTCATAAAGCCTTCTGTTTGCTTAGTAAAAGCAGCAAAAACTTCCTGCGGATTTTTAAATTCGTTCAGTGGATCGCTCATGGCTTTGCGTGTCTCCTTAATGGGGGCCATCTGTCAAAAAACATGTATAGGTTAGCCGACTTGAAAAACCAAGTAAATCCCTGAAAGTAAAATAATTGCTGCATAGCACAACAAGCGCTTTTAGAGCCTACATATTGTTAGAAAAATATTTTTGCAGCAAAAAAATGATCCCTCACATTTACGCCACACGATGTAACATCCTGCCCTGCAAAAAAGCCTGTAAATTTTCGGCGGCTTGATTCACCAAACGCTGCCGCGCCTCCTGACTCGCCCAAGCCGTGTGAGGCGTGATTAACAACTGCGGCAAATCCACCGCCAGCAGCGGATGATCATTGCGAGGTGGTTCATCACTCAATACATCCAACGCCGCGCCGCCCACCGTCCCCGCTTGCAAAGCCTGCAACAATGCGGCTTCATCCACCAAACCGCCACGAGCCGTATTAATCAACACCGCATCCGGTTTCATCAAAGCCAACGTTTGAGCATTGATCAAATGCGTTGTTTGCGCCGTCAAAGGGCAATGCAGACTCACCACATCGGCTTGCGGTAATAATTCGTGCAATGGTTGACGGCACAAGCCATCATCTGGCAGAGCCTCCCGCTCACTGCCGGGGCGCTGCGCAACCTTGACCTGCATACCAAACCCCCGCGCCACTTGTGCTACCGCCTGTCCCAATTCGCCATAGCCCACAATCACCAAAGTCCTGCCTGCGATTTCTCGGATCGGCGCATCAAATAAGCAAAAATGTGGGCTGTGCTGCCAAGCACCGCGCCGCACAGCCGCTAAATATTGCGCTTGCTGCGTATACAAGCTCAGCAACAGATTAAACGTATGCTGCACCACCGCAGGCGTAGCGTATTGCACCACATTGGTCACGCTAATATCGTGTTGGCGAGCGGCGGCTAAATCGACATTATTTGTGCCCGTCGCTAACACGCCGATGTAATTGAGAGCGGGACACGACTGAAAATGCTCGGCTTGCAGCAAGACTTTATTGCTCAACACAATGTGAGCGTTGCGAATGCGTTCTAAGGTTTGCTCTGGCGCAGTTAAGGGATAGCTATCCCAGTCTTTAACGCAGGCATATAGCGGCGATAAATCAACATCTTCGCCTAACGTGTCGGTATCGAGTAAAACGGCTTTCATCAAAAGCTCCTGACTGAAAATTTATTTATGGGGACTGGCTCCCACGCGCTTGTATCACGATACGCACCGCAGGCGCGGTGCTATAGGTTCCCACGCAAAGCGCATGGAAACGAGAAAAAAATCCTTTAACTCGCTCCCATGCGCCGCATCACTGCCATTAAATTAAGGAAAAAACTTTGGATTTAAGGTATTAGCATCCCCGCCTCGCAGGAGGGGATTGAGGGGGGCTTAAGAGCCTATACGAAGATGGGGAATCGAAGCGAAAATTTGCTATTTCGCTATTTTGAGGCAGGTTTTTCGGTTTTTTAAGACGAATAGCGGGCGTGTGTTGATAAAAAGCGGAAAACCTGACAAAAAGGGTGGGTTTGCAGCCGATTATCCCATTTTCGTATAGGCTCTAAGACCTGGCAGGTTTTTGAAACCTGCCGGGTCTATCGCATCACTGATTTATTCCCTCTATAGCTAAAGTACATCATTTATAGGCTTGCGATAGAGCCAAACCCAAGACTGCCAGTCCTTCAAGGACTGGCAGTCTTAACAACTGATATAATTTTGCTATATATTAAGCCGCTTGCAGGACTGTCCCGCCTTTTTTCTGAATATAAAACACATAGTCACCGTGACTATTGTTGTGTACTGCACGTATTTGATGTTGAGTGTTATTCGCCCATGTGTTCACATCGTCCAAAGCACTTGGGCAAGCACTATACATCTTTAAAATATCACCTTCGGCTAAATGGCTAAGTGCACGAGCCGCTTCAATAACAGGCGCAGGACAAGGCTGTCTGCCGGTATTCAACGTGGCTTGAACAGCCATCGGAGAACCTTTCTGTACATAGTAGGCACACTTATTTTCTGCCTGTTTATCAATGCGCAAAATCTCATATCCCGTTTGTTGACACCAAGCCTGTAAATCATCCACTCCGCTTTGGCAATTCATCCAAGCTTGCAGCACTTCGCCCTTTTGTAACTGATGCAGTGCATGGCGAATTTGTAGCAATGGATCGGAATGGGGTGTCAGGGTGGTGTCCAAGAGGGCACTGGTCTGGATGTCAGAAAGGGTGAGCATTGTCATTCTCCGTACATAGGTCATCTAAGTTGAGCAGAAGCTCAGACTGAATAAGGCTATAAAATATTATGAGTGCATAAAATAATTTTATGCGTTGTACTGCATCTTATACGGAGTCTTGATAAATGTCAAAAAATACAATTAAACCAGTGAGTTATAATTTAATTATATTAGTATCTATACAACTACTGATGGCAAAATGCTCCTTTTTTCTCATCTTGTTCGAGCGCTCCGCGTCCTGATGTACAGAGCGCTGGTACAAGGGGAAACCACGCATTGTAGGCTGAAAGAGAAAAACCGACATGTTTGCATAATCTTTCTTTGAAACAAGGCTGTAACTCATTTCACTACAGGTTTTCATGCTAGACTTGATACTTATAACTTATGTTTATTTTTGATAGTTGTTGAGGACGTTCTCATGTTATCTACCCATATTTCCAACCGTTTCAGTAGTGACCGTTTTTTTCTGCGCTGGGTGTGGCTGTTTGTGCTATGCCTGCCGACAACACAGGCTGCGGTGTCTGCTACTTATGATTTTAATACTTTGTCTCCAGGCCATTTGAATGGTCAAGACGGTTGGGTGACAACAAAGTGGAATACCACCACGGATATTCAAGTCAATGCGGCCTACGGTGACGACGGCAGTCAGGCGCTGGCTTCCATTGTGGGCGGCAGTAATGTGGGAGGCGATGGTTCTCGGCAAAGCGGGGCGGGATTTGTGTTGCCAACATTTGTAGGGCCGGATGTGCAAGTCTTTGATGTTGATGTCATCAGAAATTATTGGGGCACGCAGGTATACATAGGTGATGACAGCAATAACGATGGCAAAATCACTAAAACCGATACCAACGAACAGGGCGTTGGGCTGCAATTGAGCGGTGCGAGCGGTGTTTTTACGTTATGGAACGGCAGTTGGCAAACCGGGTCTACCGCGCCTGCTAGTTGGTCAAAAACACGCCTGGTGATCGATACGGCAGCCAACAGTACGCAAGGCAGTGGTTGTGTGCTGTATAAAAATCCCCCCGATGCGGCAAGCTGGCAGGCTGTCAGCGGCTTACAAAACATTAATCTAGGTTTGAACACAGCGGCAACGAATGCGCGAAATCCTGCCAATTGGGATCACGTCTTTTTTCATATTGAGACCAATGGTGGTGGTATTGATAATCTGGCATTCAACACGGTGGTTAAGCCCAGCGATATTACATTGTCCAGTAGTAGTGTGGCGGAAATGCAAGCGACAGGGACGGTGGTCGGCGCTTTAGGCACCACGCCGAGTGATAGTTATAACTACAGCCTTGTGGCGGGCAGTGGTGATACCGATAACGCTGCCTTTAGCATTAACGGCACGAATCTGGAAACGGCTGAAATTTTTGATTTTGAAAGTAAAAGTAGCTACAGCATCCGCCTGCGTGCAGAGAGCACGGATTACGGCGCATGTGTCAGTTTTGAAAAAGCGATCACTATTTCTGTATCTAATGTGAACGAATCCCCTGTGGTTGGTTTCGGCACCGCACTGGATTTTGATGGCGTGAATGATTATCTGCAAATGAATGATTTTGCGCTGGGCACAGGCGATTACACGCTGGAATCCTGGGTGCAGATGGGAAGTGGTACAACATTTTTGCTGACCAACCGTAGTCATGAGTCTGCTAGCCCTGGTAATTGGTTTGCGGTGATACAACGCCCTGAATCCAAACTAGGATTGGCCTTGGCTAGTAATAACGGTGTTTCTTACATTACCGTTTCGGGCAACAAAGTCCTGACCGTGGGGGACTGGTATCACTTGGTGGTGGTGAAAAACGCTACGACCCTCACGCTTTATGTTAACGGCGAAGTGGATGCACAATTTTCCGAACCTGCTGGACGCCATTTAACCGTGGCTTCAGGTATTGCGCGTTTTGGCGGTTGGCTTGATTACAATAATTTCTGGTTTGATGGTAAAGCCGATGAAATACGAGTGTGGAACACCGCACGCAGTCAGGCACAGATTCAAGCCAGCATGTACAGCTATTTAACCGGATCGGAATCGGGTTTGATCGGCTATTGGGACTTTGAAGAAGGCACCGGATCGACCGCGACGGACACTTCTTCCCGTGCTAATCACGCCGCTTTAAACAACATGAGCGCTGCCGCTTGGGTCGCTTCCGGTATTAGTTACACCGTGTTGGAAGACACGGTGCTTAATCATCACTTACCGGCTTATGACTTGGACGGCGACGCGCTGACTTTCAGCGCGGGTGCTATCACACCTAGCAAAGGCACGCTGACCATCAATCCTGATGGTTCTTTTACTTACACACCGAGCCTTAATCAAAATGGTACGGATAGTTTCAGCTTTAGGGTCAACGACAGTACGGTGGATTCGCCTGAAGCGACGGTAACGCTGCACATTACCCCAGATCACGCACCTGTAGCGGGCTTTGGCACTGCGTTGGATTTTGATGGGGCAAATGATTATGTGGAAGTGCCTTATCACAGTGACTTGAATTCCACCTCATTTACGATAGAAGCCTGGGCGAAAGTGACGGGCGGTGCGGGCACTTTCCGCACCATTGTTGGCAATCGCTATGTCACACCTGAACAAGGTTGGTTGCTGCGTGCGAACACCCTTGATCAATGGGATGTGGTCGTGGGCAACGGGACGAATTGGTCTATCGCAATGGGTACTACCGTGGAGCTAAACCAATGGACGCATCTTGCCGCGACTTACGACGGCAGCGATCTGCGCCTGTATGTCAATGGTGGGTTGACAGACACCGTCCCCACAACCTTGGTGCTCAATCCTTCCAATCCGCTACGCTTTGGGCGTTATAACGATAGTTCCGCCTACTATTTTCCAGGGGCTATTGATGAAGTGCGCTACTGGAATACCGTCCGCAGTGGCGCGGACATCCAAGCCCACCTGTCTCGTGCGTTGAATGGTACGGAAACGGGACTCATTGCCTATTATCATTTTGATGCGGGTAGCGGCCTGCAAGCCTTGGACGGTAGTGGCTTCCATCAGGGCACACTAAACAATGGCGTGAGTTGGGCGACAGGTCTTGCTCAAACCTTCACCACGCCAAAAGACACGCCGTTTTCCGAGGTCTTAGTCGGTTATGACGTGGACGGCGGCGGTTTTACTTACCAAGTTGTCAACGATGACAGCGGTGCCGCCGTGATCGATGATGCCAACACGGGCGCATTCACTTATACCTCTACCACTCCCGGCACTCATACTTTTACTTACCAACTCAACGACGGCACGGAAGATTCCAATATCGCCACCGTGACAATGTATGTGGCGAGCTTGGTGGTGGACAGCCTCGCCGACACCGAAGACGGCGATTACAGTGCGGGGCAAAACACTTTGCGCGAGGCGATAGCCAATGCCAGCGCGGGCGACAGCATCACTTTTGATCCCAGCATTGCAGGGCAGACCATCACCTTAAGCAGTCCATTGACGATAGACAAAAATCTAAGCATTGATGGCACGGGGCAAAAAATCACGATCAGCGGTGGCGGTGCCACGCAGATATTTCATGTCACCGCAGGCACGGTCAGCTTTGAGCACCTAAGCATTGCAAACGGTCAAACCACCGGGGTTGGCAATAAAGGCGCAGCCATTCTCAGCGAAGCGGGCACAACGGTGACGGTGAGTCATTGTGCTGTGTTGAATAATGCGGCAGAAAGTGGTGGTGCAGGCATCAGCAACGCAGGTGACCTTAATGTGTATAACAGCACGTTTTATAACAACGTGAGCGTGTGTGCATTTTGTAAAGGCGGTGCTATCCGTAGTTTTTCTGGCAGTACCACACGGATCAAAAACAGCACTTTTTCTCATAATGGTGCTGATTCGCTAGGGGCCAGCTTGTATGCGGATAATGTGTTGTATCTGGAGAACAATATTTTTGCTAATACGCAGGTGGGTGCGGTGGCGAACTGCGATACCAATCCCCCCATACAGATAGTCAGTAATGTTAATAATTTGATTGAAAGCGGCTGTGATTTTGGCGATACCTTATCGGGTTTGATAAGCGGCCAAGACCCTCAATTGGGGGCATTGCAAGATAATGGTGGCGATACCTTTACGATGGCTTTGCTACCGTTGTCTCCCGCGCTGAACGCAGGCGATAATGCCGCTTGTGAAAGCACGGACGCACGCGACGTGGCGCGTCCGCAAAACGTGACTTGCGACATCGGTGCATTTGAAAAACAAGCCCCTGAGTTTTCCAGCACGGCGGTGACTGCGGCTACCGAGGATGCCTTCTACACTGACAGCATCACCACCACCGACAATGAGCCAACCGACGGTGTGTTACCTGCCATCACCGCTCCCATCTTACCCGCTTGGCTGAGCGTCACCGATAACGGCGACGGCACGGGCACTTTAAGCGGCACGCCAGAAAATGCCGATGTGGGTACACACGCTGTGGTGCTTAGCCTGAACGAAAGCACGGAAGCTATACAGCAGAGCTTTAATATCACCGTGACGAATACCAACGACGCACCTGTTGCGGGGTTTGGTGCTGTGTTGAGTTTTGACGGCGTGGATGATTATGTCGATATTCCAGCCTTCCCTTATCTGGCAATAGGCGCGGGGCAAACGGCTACTATTGAGTGGTGGAGCAATGCTAATGCTGCCAGTCATTATGTGCTGTGTAAAAATACCGATTGGCACTCAGGTAGCCATTATGAGTTTTGCCCGAATATTCAGGCTAATGGCACATTGCGTTTTCAACCTGGAAGCGCGCTGTCTAATACGGCGATCAATGATGGTGCTTGGCATCATATTGCGCTGGTTTTCAACGGCACCGTCGGCAGTTTTTATCGGGATGGCGTGCTCGATGGCAGTTTTACTGTCAGTGCGAATAGCGAACAAGCCGTGTCTTTGTTGCTGGGCGCACGGCGGGAAAATAACAGCAGCGACATTAATAGTTTTTTTCAAGGCGGCATGGATGAGTTGCGCATCTGGAACATCGCACGCAGCCAGACTGACATCCAAGCTCATCGGTTCCGCACCCTAAATGGCAAAGAACCAGGCTTGATCGCGTATTACCATTTCGATACGGGTAGCGGCACACAATTGCGCGATGGCAGTCGCACACACCACGGTACGCTACAAAACGGCGTGTCCTGGTCTGCGGGACAGATTCAAACTTTTTCCACCTTAGAAGATACGCCAATGTCGGAGGTACTCACGGCTTACGATGTGGATGACGAGGCGCTGAGCTTCCTGATGGTCAATAACGACACCGGAGCCGCTATATTTGATAACGCCAGCAGCGGTGCTTTTACTTATACCCCTGCCTTGAATCTCAACGGTTCGCGCAGCTTCACTTATAAAGTCAATGACACGTTGTTGGATTCCAATATCGCTACGGTGAATGTGGACATCATTGCGGTCAATGATCAGCCCAGTTTTGAACACTTAGGCGACCGCACACACCCCATAGAAGCCAGCGGTGCGCAGTCCACTTCGGCTTGGGCGTTTAATTTGGATATGGGCGCAGTGGATGAAAATGCGCTGCAAACGCCGAGTTTTCTGGTCAATGTGCTGAGTGATGCGAATGATATTCTCAGTGACCTCACCCCTCCCAGCATGACGCCGGATGGCACCTTGAATTACACCCTCAATAGCGGGCGAGGCATGGCGACGCTGGAAGTGTTTTTACAAGATGATGGAGGCGTGACGGATGGCGGGATTGATTTATCGCTGGCAGCTTCTTTTATTATCAGTAAAGGCCAATTGGGCTTAGCATTATCGGCTGGCAGCGCGGGCGAAGAACAAGGCAATGGAGTCATCACCGTCACCGTCAGCCGCGAACATAGCAGCCAAGGTGATTTAAGCGTGAATCTGTCTAGCCATGATCTCTCGGAAGTGTTTATACCCGCCACCGTAGTCATTCCTGATGGACAATTCAGCAGCGCATTGACGCTTAATCTGTTGGATGACAGCGACTTAGACGGCTCACAACAGGTGACGTTAAGCGCTCAACACGTCAATCATAGTGAAGGGCTGGCGGCATTGACGGTTTATGATGATGAGCGCGTGTTGACGCTAAATATCACAGGCGCGGGCAGTATTACAGGCACTCGACAAGGCAGCGCTTTAGCTTTTACTGCCGATGCTCAGCAAAATCTCTCCACTGCCAGCACGTTACATTTTGCCCCTGGCATTACCACGGGTTTGCAGCCTGGTTCTATTTTGAACTTGTCTCAAGGCGAAGCCGTCGTGACAAAAGGCCAGAGCGTGCAATTGTCTGCCACACCTGCGCCCGGCTGGATATTTGAAGCCTGGAGCGGTGACTGCTCCAACACAGGCAGTTTATTTGTCAACGCTGACTACCGTTGCACGGCACATTTTACTCAATTAAGTTTCACGCTGACGGCCGATGTTATCGGCGGTGAAGGCTTAGTCAACGGCACGGGCAGCTTCTTATCGCAGCAAACGCTAGTATTAGACGCTCAACCCGCCTCTGGCTGGTTTTTCCCCGTGACGTGGACGGGCGATTGTGCCGCCGATGGCAGCGTTTTTCTGGATGCGGACAAGCATTGCAGCGTGGCCTTTAGCCAACAAAGCTTTCACTTAACGCTGAATACGCTGGGCGAAGGCAGCGTCACCGGAGACAGCGACTATTTAAGCGGCACCTCGGTGAACAGCATCGCCACTCCCGCGCAAGGTTGGCAATTTGTGGCTTGGAGCGATGATTGTGATGCGACAGGGAATGTATTGATGGATACGGATAAAAGCTGCACGGCAGAATTTATCCGGCAAACTTTGACATTATCAGCAACCACCGAAGGACAAGGCAGCGTCTCTGGCACAGGCCGCTATGCTTTTGAAGACACCGCACAATTGACCGCGAACCCGGCGACGGGCTGGCAATTTGATCATTGGAGTGAAGCGTGTGTGGCGGATGGTCGCGTGCTGATGGATGCGGATAAACACTGCGTCGCCCACTTCATAGCACAGATGTTTGTGCTGACAGCCAGCAGCGATGGACAAGGCACGGTATCGGGCACTGGCGAATATGCTTTGGGAGCGCAAATACAATTGTCTGCGAACCCTGATACCGCTTGGCAATTTGAGCGCTGGAGCGGCGATTGTGATGCCAATGGATTCATCACCCTCACAGCGAATCAACATTGCACCGCACATTTTCAAGCACTGCCCGTCACACCACCGACTCTTAGCGATGGCCTGTCATTGATGATAACCATTGACGGTCAAGGCAGCGTGGAAGGCTTCAATCCCGTGAATGGCATTGACATTTACGCCCCTAACACCAGCTTATTATTGCGTGCCCAACCCGCCGCAGAATGGTTTTTCATCGGCTGGTCGGGGGATTGCCAAGGCGGTGTACAAGAGCCTCTGATTGGATTATTAATGGATGCGGATAAACTCTGCACCGTGCATTTCACCCAAGATCATTTCACTTTGACAGTCGATGTCACAGGGCAAGGACGAGTCGATGGAGCGGGACAATATCCTCCTCTTACCCACATTTTGCTCAGCGCAGTGCGTCAGAATAGTTGGCTGTTTACAGGCTGGGGCGGCGACTGCACGACCAGCGGTGAAGTGATTCTCGACAGCGACAAATACTGCACCGCCACCTTTGAAGCGCCACCTGATCCTAATGCGCCAAATCCCATCGAAGATACGCCCGTTGAAGCTTTTGCCGCGCTCACGCCAGATACGATAGCCAGCGTGCCCCCTATCACCCTCAATCTGCTCAGCAGCGAACAACTCGCCGCGATTCCGCCTGCCGCCTTTAGTCAACTCAGCGCTTCACAATTGGCTAATTTAGGCACGCAAGCCGTAGCAGGCATCACGCCCGAACAGATCAGCGTTTTACCACCTGCCGCCTTAAGCGATTTAAACAGCGACAGTTTGCAAGCACTGGCGACCGATACGATTGAAGCCTTCACGCCTGAGCAACTCGATGGTTTAAATGAAGTTGAAGTCGTCATCATGCCCAGCACTGAAGTCTCAGAACTCATGGTGAATCTAAGCACGCAGAACATTGCGCCTTTAGATGTGGTCGAGTTATTACCCGAAACATGGACGGTTGATTTAGCCACAGGCGATCTCAACGCTCCCAGCGGGACGGCGATCACCTACAAAACCTTGGAGGTTCAAAGCGCTTTACCTGAGCAGATCACGATTGAAGCGATTCCCGATTTAAACAGCGGCTTTAGCCTAGGTGGGCAAGGCAGCAAAGGCAGCGCATTAGGCAATATGCAAAGTAGTTTAGATGGTAGCGCGACTAGCAATAATAGTGGCACGGGTTCAAACACAGGTTCAAATACAGGTTCAAATACAGGCTCAAACACAGGCTCAAACACAGGCTCAAACACAGGCTCAAACACAGGCTCAAACACAGGCTCAAACACAGGCTCAAACACAGGCTCAAACACAGGCTCAAACACA
>JADGEH010000079.1:21307-22700 GCA_016744475.1 Thiotrichales bacterium
GGCTCAAACACGGGTTCAAACACGGGTTCAAACACGGGTTCAAACACGGGTTCAAACACGGGTTCAAACACGGGTTCAAACACGGGTTCAAGCACGGGTTCAAGCACGGGTTCAAGCACGGGTTCAAGTGCGGGTTCTGATTCCCAACCACCGCCTACAGGCTTTAATTTGTCGCAAAAAAGCACTGGCGTACTCAAAGTATCTGCCACCTTTGACGCTCAATTTGAACTCGCCTTCCTGCCTGATCCCAATAATATTCTCATCGTTAACAACACCATGCCAATTGGACTGACCGTGGATGAGGGAGGATTTACCGTCATCATCACACCTAGCGGCGAACAATTCCGCGTTCTGCCCGCACCCGCTAATCCCGAAGCTTTAGGCCAAGCTCTAGGAGCCAACAGCCACGTTCAAGTCACCGCAGACGGCAGCGTATTTTTTGATTACGACATCAATGAAGACAGCGGACGGCGACGTGGACGCGCACGCCAAGTCAGCACTTTCCAAGCCTTTGTCGAACCCGCTCCAGAAGCCTTCCTCTGCATGGCTTTTTGTGGAGCGATTCCTCCCGAACAACTGGCTCCAGAATTTATCCCCGTACCTGGACAAGCCGCCCCCGAAGGCTGTGTGTGTGATCCCTCTTTATTCCCGCCCAACTTACAGCCAGGATTACAATTCCCACCGACACGGCGCTTAAATTCTTTTCTACCTGCGGGCAATCAGCATAAAGCTAAATTTGTGTATCCCGATGGACGGGCACAAACCATTAATCCCGCTTTATTAGAACCGGAGACATTCAAACATATTGGAGAAAGTTATGAAGGTGTGGATAGAGTGGTGCGCAATGCTAACGGCACGTTTTCTGTCAAAGTAGCGCATCAAACCTATTTAATTCGTCCCGCTTTTGACGTGCAAGTGCTGGAAAATTTGAATCAGCAAGAGGATAGCCGCATTGAAGTGGATGGGGATCGATTTGAATTTCATGTGCCGTTTGAGGTGCAAAGCACGGATACCCGCCGCCGTGGACGCGCCCGCCAAACGGTGGTATTTCAACCCTCCATTGAATTCATTCCCGAAGAGTTTTGCTCATTCGATTGGCTACCCGAACGGCGTATTTGTCAATTTGGCGAGCAGTTCTGCGAAGAAGGCTTACCCGGTGACTGGCGCTGCGAATTGAATTTAGAGGCTTTTTAAGTAGTCAACCCTCTGTTTTTTAAGATTTAGTGTCTGTGCATCTGTAGGAATAAAAGCATAGCAGTTAAGAGCCTATAGCAGCCCTGTTAAGGTGAATGAATTTTTTAAGAAAGTAATTTTGCTGTTGAAACATGAGGTTTCCCTTTAAATTTATTTTTTGGTATCGTTTCTTTTTTCGGGCTTCGCTTATGTTTCTTAA
>JADGEH010000080.1 GCA_016744475.1 Thiotrichales bacterium
CCCGCGATGCGAACCAAAACCCTTCGCATCGCTGGTGCCACCGTCCAAAATGATGCCTTGTCGCGGGCTACTCGACCCCGGCTGTGCCTCTCCCTGTCTCGCAGCGAATGGATAAAACAAAAATAAGATTGACCGCGGAGGCGCGGAGAGCACTGAGTGATGTTCTCAATGCATTTTCTCTGTGCGCTCCGTGCCTCCGTGGTGAATAAAGTCTGCACGAATCAATAAACCGTTAAAACAAACTTGTTGATGTACTATAGCTAAAGTGCATCATACAGATAACGGATAAAACCATAAGCCATTGTTAATAAACATTATATTCTGATATTGCTTGTGCATATAATGCAAAATGACAATCGGCAACACAGGTGATAGTTTGTCAGCCTATTTTCTAAGCCACTACAGCGTTTACTGTGTCAACACTTTTTCGCTTTTCCAATCTACCAGCAGGCTGTATCATGCGGTGATTATGTGTCTGCTTTCAGACCCTTGCTAAAACGCCAGGAAAACCCTTTTTCCACCGCATACTTTAAGAGATAGCCTTATGAAACAGAACAGGACCCTCTTTGTCCCCTCGCTTTTATCTACCGCATGTGTCGGGCTCTTGTTTAATGTCTCCAGCTTTTCTGCCGCAGCCGCAGAAACGCAAGGCAGTAGCCATTTACCCCCTTTGCCCGCCATTCACTTACCTCAAGACCGCATTTCTGCTATGAGCGAAATTCAGGTCAATAGCTTTGCTTTTAATGGCAATCAAGTATTTTCTAATGAAGAATTGCTTGCAGCTTTAAATAAAGAAAAAATGTATACGGGGCGTAAAATCAGCGCTGAAGAACTACAGGAAGTGCGGAATATATTAAGTCAGTTTTATATTGATAAAGGCTTTATCAATTCAGGTGCCATTATTCCCGATCAAAAGCCCAGCGCGGATAATATTATTCAAGTTGAGATTATTGAAGGTCATTTAAAACAGATTAATCTTCTTAATAAAAATGAAATGCGATTAAAAGAACATTACATTAAAAGTCGCTTAGAATTTTCTGAAGGTGAAGCATTAAATACTAATGACTTGCAAGAGCGTTTACAAATTCTGCAACAAAATCCATTAGTAAAACGTTTTAATGCAGAATTAGGCCCAGGTATTCGTGCGGGTGAAGCTATTTTGAATTTAAAAATTGTGGAAGATGATCCGCCTTATGAAGTACATTTAGGGGTCAATAATCATCGCTCACCTAGTGTCGGCTCTATACGCGCAGAATTATCAGCCCGTCATCGTAACTTAACCGGATGGGGTGATAGCCTTTATGCCCGCATGGGTTTAACTAAAGGATTGACCGATTACAGCCTCAGTTATACTGTTCCCATTACTCGCAAAGACACTACGATTGAATTCAAAGCCGATCAAAGTGATTCTGAAGTCATTGCCGAGCCATTTAATCAATTAGACATCACCAGTAGTGCTGAAACCTACGGTGTCACGCTACGTCATCCTTTCTACACCGCCTACACTGAAGATTTCCATTACCGTCAATTCGATATGGGCTTAGGTTTAGAAAAGCGTCGCAGCGAAACCAAACTATTGGGTGAATTATTTCCTTTCCCACCCGTGGTGGATGGTATTAATAAAATCACGGCTCTTCGCTTTAGTCAGAACTGGTTAGATCGTAGTAGTAATCGAGTCATTGCTTTTGCTTCAACATTTGGTATTGGCATTGATGGACTTAATTCTACCATTCATGATGGCATCAACAATGAGCTACCAAGTCAATCAGCGATTGAACCGGATAGTGAATTTGTGACTTGGTTAGGCCAGTTTCGTTGGATTCAACGCCTACCCTTAACTTGGGGAGACACCAAGAAAGATACACAATTATGGTTGCGTGCGGATATGCAATTCACTAATGATGCATTACTACCATTAGAAAAATTTGCTATTGGTGGCGTATCAACAGTACGAGGTTATCGTGAAAATCAATTAACCCGCGATAAAGGCGGCGTGATTTCATTGGAATGGCAAATTCCTGTTGCTCAATGGCGTATTCCTAAACTCAGTAAAGAAAATGAAGGTGAAGTATTAATGGCACCTTTCATTGATTATGGCTGGGGAGATAATAATGATATTGAGACATCCGGCACGAATGAGCTTGCCAGCATTGGTTTAGGCATTATTTGGAACGCCAGTCAGCACCTAAGCACCCGACTTTTTTGGGGTTATCGTCTAAAAGATGTGAATAAACCTGAAGATTCTGATTTACAAGATGATGGCATTCATTTTTCCTTAGAATTCAGTCTGTAAGCGTTGTTTTAAGTGGGGGTTACAATTTGTTAATTCCAGTTGAAGCCCCTGATAAGCGATGCCATACTCTTAGCTGACTTTCAAATTTAATCCAAGGAGATTATCCATGAGTACCAACGAGCCTTTTGTTCTAAAAAGTAAAGATATACCAGAGGTGTCGGAATCCAGCCTCGCCACCAATAAGTTAATCCGTAATACTTATATGTTGTTGTCCATGACTTTGTTGTTCAGCGCATTTACCGCGAGTTTGGCGATGATGTTTAATTTGCCACATCCCGGTTTTATCCTGACTTTGGTAGGCTTTTTCGGCTTATTTTTCCTGACTTCTAAATTACGTAACAGTGTTTGGGGCTTAGCCGCAGTGTTTGCCTTGACGGGTTTTATGGGATTAACCATCGGCCCTATGATTGGTATGTATATCAGCAATTTCAGCAATGGTCATGAATTAGTGATTATGGCTTTTGGCACCACGGCTGCGGTTTTCTTAGGTCTGTCTGGCTATGCTTTAACCACTAAAAAAGACTTTAGCTTTCTAAATGCGGCCTTGTTTGCAGGTTTAATTGTTGCCGTTGTTGGCATTGTTGGCGTATTTGTATTAAGCATGTTTGGCATTCATGTAGGTGGCTTGCAATTGGCTCTTTCTGGTTTAATCGTGCTGTTAATGGGTGGCTTCATGCTGTATGACACCAGTAATATTGTGAACGGTTATGAAACCAACTACATCATGGCTACAGTGTCTTTGTATGTCAGCATTTATAATATGTTCATCCATCTGCTAGTCATTTTTGGTTTGTGGGGCGACGATTAAACAACTAGATGTTTAATAGACTTGTCTAGGTTTAATACTGAAAAAAGCGGCTTTTGCGAAAAAGCCGCTTTTTTTATGCACGAAGGTTTTTGGTTCAAAGCCATTTAGAAATAGACTGGTTCGCTACGATGCCGACCCCTAGGAGGCTGTCCGAGAATAGAAGCCGTAGCGAAAAAGTGTGGTTTTGAGGCGGATTTTTTCATTATTTGAGGCGAATAGTGATTCTATTTAACGAAAATAATGGAGAAATACGACCAAAATCCATGCTTTTGCAGTAGGTTCTATATTCTCGGACAACCTCCTAGCCGCAAGTCTAATAAGGCGGAATGGCAGGCCCATCATAACCACAGATTCCCATGCGTGGAGAATTGGCCAATGGGAGCGGCTCGCCATAATTATCATGCGGATGCGTTTTGACATGTTCATCACATAATAAACCAGGCTCATCCTCTTCAATCACACATTCTTGGCAATACCAACTAGCAGGTTGACCACATTCTATGCAATAGGTTTCAGGCATTTCATTTCTTGCCAGCAGTTTAATCGGATGTTTGCTTAATGCTTGACCTTGACGTTCAGCTATTACTTTTATCAAGGTTTCAGAAGAAGAACCAAAATCATAAATGTGTTCTAATTCTAAACCGACTTCAAACACCGTTTTGGCTTGGCGAGATAGACTTATTTCTTGTTCACCACCGCGACCATTCCTTTTGTATTGAAAAGCACTGAGATGACCGCAGCATTCTAACCAAATCTCGCGTAAATAATGATCCAAAGCATCAATTTTAGCGGTTCCCTTCATTTCCAAATGTAACCAGAAATCTTTAGCGTATTTATCTTCAATAACCAGATAAAACAGTGTTTGTTCTTTTCCTGATTTTGCCTTTTCATTAGCCTTAGCGACGGCTTGTTGTCTCTTGGTGCAACTGGAAAAATGCTTGCTTAAGCCGCTTTTAGTCATTTCTTTTTGACAAAATACACAAGCCCCTTTGTTTTGTTTTCTAGCTGCCATCATTATTCTCCTATTGATGCATGGTTTTAAAATGAAGCCTTTGCTTTCACAATGTGCTCATGGCATGGCTCAAAAATAAGCGTATAGTTTGCAAATGCTCATCTTTCATCGCTTCATACTGCTATATACCACCTTTCTCGCTTTTTGTGTGCTCTATGCCCTGCAACCGCTATTACCCGTGCTCAGCCACAGCTTTTCGGTGTCTGCTGAACAAGCCACCTTGGTTATCAGCATCACTTTATTACCGCTGGCCTTAGCACCTATTTTATATGGTTTTATTCTCGAATCCATCAGTGCTGTGCGGATTTTAAAAGTCAGTGTGTTGTTGTTAGCACTTAGCGAAGGCATGGCTTATTGGGTCACTGATTTTTCGATGCTGTTAGGACTGCGTTTTCTACAAGGTCTGTTATTACCTGCAATATTGACTGCGGTGATGACCTATATTTCTAGCACCAGCAACGTACACACAGTACGTAAACACTTAGGCTATTACATTGCTGCGACCATTTTGGGTGGTTTTTTAGGGCGACTGATGAGCGGTGTGATCGCAACATATATGGACTGGCGTTGGCATTTTCTGTTACTCACCGCAGCCTTACTCAGTGCTTGGGGCTTACTCTTTTTATTGCATAAAGACAGCCGCTTACATTGGAGTCAACCGAGTTGGTATCGTTTGCATCAAGTGTTTGCGCAGCCTTTTTATTTGAAACTCTATGGCATTATTTTTCTGGTGTTTTTCTGCTTTGCTTCGGTGTTGAATATCTTACCTTTTCGCTTGCAAAGCTTAAGCAACAACCTCTCTTCTTTAAGCATCAGCCTAGTATATTCCGGCTATCTTATTGGCATTGTCTTAGCGCTGAGTTCTTTTCATTTAAGCCGTTATTTAGGCGGCATTGTGCCCAGTGTGCGTTGGGGCTTAGCCGCTTATAGCCTCGCTATTGCCTTGTTATTATGGGGACAGTTATGGACGATTTATGCGACGTTATTTTTGTTCTGCGCAGGCATGTTTTGGACGCATAGCTTATTGTCTGGCTGGTTAAATCAACATATTAATGCCCATCGTGGCATGGCAAATGGTTTATATGTCGCCAGCTATTATGCCGGCGGAGTGTGCGGCTCTTATTTCCCGACCTTGATTTATATCCGCTGGGGGTGGAGCCATTATGTGCTCAGCTTATTGCTGCTGAGCGCGACAGCGGTAGGGATCAGCGTCTATTTACGCGACAATGAATAATAGCGGTTTAAATATTTCTAGCACATTATTTGCTTTTATCGGTTTCACTCAAATCATTCAGATGACACACGTTTGGTCTGTGAAACTCGAAATGAGGTAAAATTCAGAACTCAGAACATCAAAGCATGAAACAATGGCGGTTTTTCAATCGGTCAGTCTGTTTTGAACGGTTTAAAACAAGCCTGTGTGTCATCTCAGTTCAATAATATCTAAAACGACTGTTGTTTTTATCCATTAACCTAGTCCATAAAATAATGAACCTACCTCTCAATACTGGTGTTAGACAGGCTTCTTTAGTCATTATTGGCTTTATTATTATTCTAGTCAGTCTACTATTTGCCGCATTAGCGGGTTTAAATAGCTTAAACATGCTTAATGAACAACTGGCCACTATGGTGGCTGAAAAAGATGCTAAAAAACGTCTGCATAACAAATTGCATACATTGCTCCATGAGCAATTGCATCAAGCACAAAGCATTATTGAACAACCGGATGAATTTGAATTAGAAACGGCCTGGGAAGAATTCGTATTTAATGCGGGGTCTTTTTATCGTATGCAAGATCAGCTCTTATCTTTGGGTTCAACACAAAAAGAGACCACGTTTCAGTTTCCCGTGCATTTAAATCATCTGCGCTGTTCCTTGTACCAAGTTCTAACTCTAGCCCGTCAAGGGCAACAGCCCTCTGCTTTATTAAAATTATTACAACTCCACAACGAAACGCAGCATTTTTTCACGCAATTAGCCACCTCTAATAACCTCTCTCCTATTGCCGACCAACACCCCATCTTTTTAGTGGTTAAAAACGCATTTAATGAAACACGTCAACAAGTGATGTTATTAGGCTTGCTGTCTGCGGCTTTTTGCATCGCTATTATTGTTCTCATTGTTTATCGTATTTTGTATCGAGAAACCGCATTAAGTCAGGCATTATCAGAATTGCATGAAGTGAATGAGTCATTAGAAACTCGTGTAGCTGAACGTACATCCACATTACTGGAAGCCTGTGATAAAGCCATGGAAGCCAGTCGCATCAAATCTCAATTTCTCGCTAATATTTCTCATGAATTGCGTACTCCCTTAAATGCAGTGATTGGTTATAGCGATATGTTATTGGAACATTTTGAAGAAGAACCCTTGCTAGATGCAGAAGAAGTGCTGGAATTAATCGGCAAAATTAATGACTCTGGACAAAGCCTATTAGAATTAATTGAGGATATTTTAGATATATCACGTTTAGAAACCGGACAAATCAATATTTCGCCGAGTATTTTTGATGTGCATGAGTTATTAGGCAACACTTTAAACAAGATTAAACCGCTATTTGTCAAACGCAACAATACATTGCGCTTAGATTACGAAACGGAACACAGTGAAATGCGCACAGACCCGATGCGCCTACGTCAGGTGTTATTACATTTGCTCAGCAATGCGAATAAATTTACCGAACAAGGCGAAATTCAATTGCGTGTGCAAGTGAAAAACATTTATCACCAAGATTGGATGATTTTGCGAGTTAAAGATACAGGGATAGGGATTAGCCAAGAAGATCAAGAAAAACTGTTTAAAGTGTTTTCTCAAGTGGATGGCTCGTCAACGCGACGTTATGGTGGGGTGGGTTTAGGCTTAGCGATTTGTCAACGTTTCAGTCAACTCATGGGCGGTAGCATCAGCGTACAAAGCACTCCCGACAAAGGCAGCACCTTTACGGTGCGCCTGCCCATGTACATTACGGATGATCAATTACCACAAGTTTCAAAGGCTACCGATATTTGAGCGCTTATTAGACTTGTTGCGAGGGGGAGGCATCGTAGCGAAAAGGTGTGGTTTTGAGACAGTTTTTTCGCTCCAAAATCCACGCCTTTGCAGTCGATGAATACCCCTTGCAACAAGTCTATTGATCATCGTAGCGCGTTATTGCCCTTCAATCTTCCAAATATCCTGCGCATATTCAGCAATCGTGCGATCACTAGAGAATTTGCTCATGCGAGCCACGTTTAAAATAGCTTTGCGATTCCATAGCTTAGCATCCGTGAATTCCTGAGTGACATGTTCTTGCATATTGATGTAAGACTCGATGTCTGCCAAATGATAAAAATAATCTCCACCTTGTAATAACATGTCAAAAATAGGCTGAAAAATACCGTGCTCATTGGGTGAAAAACGGTCGTTACTCAAGCTATCAAGAATCCGTTTAACATCCGAACTGCGTTGATAGTAATCCCAAGGGTGGTAAGTGCGCAGGCGGCGCATTTGCTCTACTTCAGGGGTTTTAAGTCCAAAGATATAAATATTCTCTTCGCCGACTTCTTCTTGCATTTCTACATTCGCACCATCCAGCGTGCCAATGGTTAAAGCCCCATTCATAGCGAATTTCATGTTGCCCGTGCCAGAGGCTTCAGTGCCTGCGGTTGAAATCTGCTCGCTTAAATTCGCCGCTGGAATGATTTTTTCAGCTTGTGAAACGCGGTAATCAGGAATAAACACCACTTTAAGATATTCATTAGCTCGCTTGTCTTGATTGACGATTTGGCTGACGTTGTTAATGAGCTTGATTATCAGCTTAGCCATCACGTAACCCGGTGCGGCTTTGCCCGCAAAAATGCAGGTTTTGGCGGTGGGCGGTGTGTAACCGTCTTCAACAATGCGTAAATATTCGTGAATCACGCGCATGATATTGAGCAATTGACGTTTATATTCATGAATCCGTTTGATTTGCACATCAAACATAGATTCTGGATTCACTTTGATGTGCACTTGCTCTTCAATCATTTTCGCTAAGCGGGCTTTATTGAATTGCTTAGCTTGAACAAATTGTGCTTGGAAGCTGGCATCATCAGCTTGTTCTTCTAACAGACTTAATAATCCTAAATCTGTCACCCAATCCGTATTGCCTACGGTGTCAGTGAGTAATTTAGACAAGCTGGGATTGGCTTGTGCCATCCAACGGCGCGGTGTCACGCCATTGGTTTTGTTATTAAATTTCTCCGGCCACAGGGCATAAAAATCAGGCACTAAACGGGTTTTGACCAATTCTGAATGCAAGGCCGCCACGCCATTGACCGAGTGGCTACCGACAATCGCCAAATGTGCCATGCGAATTTGTTTTTCCCAACCTTCTTCCACCAGAGATAAACGCGCCAATACTTCTCCATCATCCGGCCAACGATGCGCAATGCTGTCCAGAAAACGTTGATTAATATCGTAAATGATTTCCAAATGGCGGGGTAAAACATGTTCTAACAAAGCCACCGGCCATTTTTCCAATGCTTCGGGTAACAACGTATGGTTGGTGTAACCACAGCAAGCATTGGTCATATCCCAAGCATGATTCCACTCATATTGATATTCATCGACTAAGATGCGCATCAATTCAGCAATGCTTAAAGAGGGATGCGTGTCATTGAGTTGAATCGCAGTTTTATCGGGCAGGTTATCGAGGTTCTTATTGTGACGTAAATGCTGAGTAATAATGTCGCGGATGGCACAAGCAACTAGAAAATACTCTTGAATCAAGCGCAGTTCTTTACCGCCCCAACAAGAATCAGAGGGATATAGCACTTTAGTGATTTTTTCGGAGTAGATTTTTTCTTCCACTGCTTTGATGTAATCACCGCCATTGAAAATTTTAATATCAAAGTTGTTAGAAGAACGTGCAGAATACAAACGCAAGTAATTGACGGTTTTACCGCCAAAACCCACCACGGGAATATCAAATGGCACCCCAATTAAGGTCTGCCAACCCACCCAAGAGCCAAAACCTTTACGTTGTTGCGAGTGATCAACGTGTCCATACAAAGGCACGGTGCAAATGTCATAAGGCCGTTCTAATAACCACGGCGCATCTTCGTGCAGCCAGTGATCAGGACGTTCTTTTTGATGACCATTATCAATGTGTTGGCGAAAAAGACCGTATTCGTAGTTAATCCCATAACCAAAGCCGGGCATATTCAACGTGGCGAGAGAATCCAAAAAACACGCCGCCAAGCGACCTAAGCCACCGTTGCCGAGTGCGGCATCGGCTTCAGTTTCTTCAACATCTTCGAGTTCCACGCCGTATTTAGCCAAGACCTCGCGGGCGACCTTATCCAGCCCCAAACTGTGTAAATTACTCCCCAGCAAACGTCCGATGAGAAATTCCATAGACAGGTAATACATCCGCTTAGTATTAGCCTGTTGATAGCGATCTTCTGTCGCAAACATCTGATCGATCATGGTTTGCCGCACGGATAGTGATAGGGCTTGGAATATATCGTGGCTGGCGGCATCTTCGCGGCGTAACCCTAGAGAATAATTCAGATGAAAATCAATCATCTTCTCAAGTTTTTGGGCGCTCAGATGGGTCAAATGCGGTACTTTATTCATACGTGTTTCAACGCTCTTGTCAGATAGCGTTTTTGCCGTCGGCAAAAACGCTTAAGTTTATGTTGTTGGAATTGTTTTTATGCTTTATACGCCGCTAGTAGGATTCATCATCATGAGCAGCGGCGACGTGGCGGCTGATCTTAGGCGATTTTGTCTAAAGAATATAGCGCTGTATACGCGCATACTAGGCACAAATCCCCTTATAATGAAAACATCCACCGATCAGAAGGAGCTTCTCATGGATTTCCCCTTGTACACTGATGCCTTACTGTATGTTGTTGTTGCCAAAAGTATTCTTGCCGTATTACTCATCATTGCTGCGATTGCCGCCTTATTTGTCGGGGCGCGTCTGTTTTTACGCGGTTTAGAACTCACTCCCGATGATCCCGAACATCCCAATAATGCCACCATCGGCTTCAAACGTTTGCACAAAGATACCTGGCTACCACGCGGCTCTCAGATACGTGGCAAAGATGACACCGAGTCATTTACCCGACTCGATAAAGACACCTGGGTCATGTCAGGCAGCTTAGTCCGCATCGAACTCACCGACATGGAAACCAAGCGCAATTTACAAATGACGGGGGGCATCTTAATGGCCTCGGCACTGCTCTGGGGCTGGCTGGCTTATCTGAGCAGCCCGCTGGATATTCAGCGCATCAATCGCGCTTTAGCCATGTCTCAAGAACATAAACTGCACATCTTGCTCAGCCGTTTGCAACAAGATACCGTGGGCTTACACAGCCAACTGAGTGCCGTACAAAGTGAGTTACAAAGCTTGCACAACGACACCGCTCAACAAGCCAAACAGGGGGCGAAAGCCGAACATATCGATCAATTACTACAATCCAATCGACGCGCTGCCAGCAGCTTGAATGAAGAAATAGAGATATTACAAATCTCATTAGACACGATGAACACCCGCCTAGCGGACACTCAAAAACTGGACGTGTTGCAAAGCACCTTGGATGACAGTATCGCGCAACTTGGCCCATTAAGCGCGGGTGTAGATACCCTACAAGCAGAACTTCAAACGGTAAAAACCCTGGCGGCGGATTATCAACCGTTGGAGAATTTACATAACAGCCTTGAACGATCCTTACAACAGACTCAAGGACATTTTGATAGCGGCATTGGACGTTTGCGAGAAGCCTTTGATCAAGCTCAAGTGCAATCACACGCCCTCAACAGCGAACAGATTCAAAGCGTACAACAACAGTTACAGCAGACCTTAAAACAACAACAAGAAGACCTGCAACATCGACTCACCCAACTTGAAACCCTGGATACCGAGCAAAATCAAGCACAACTCAGCCTCATCACTGAAGATTTACAACATCTGCAACAACAATTACAGGCTTTAAAACCCACTCCGACAGACACTACTGCATCCGCTGAAGTCAGTACACAGTTAGAACAAATGCAAACACAGCTACACAGCTTGCAAACCGCTTCAGAATACCCACCTGAACCCCTCCAAGCCATTGCCCAACAAGTACAAGACCTGCAAGAGCGCCTGCCCGTATTGCAAACAACACTAGACAATATGCAGACACACTTAAGCCAGCAAACCACTGGCACAGATTCCATGAATGCACTACAACAGCAACTCGACTTGCTGGTGCAGCGTTCAGAACCCACCACCACCTCCTCCTCTGCCTCAATGCCAGTGACGGATGAAGCCGCCACATCCAGCGTGCCCAACACCTATGATCCGCAAGCCCTAACCCAGCTTCAGCATCAAATCAGCACCTTACAAGACACTCTAAAAGCAGCGCCCGCGCCTGCGACGGAAGCCGCCGATAACAGCGCTTTGCAGGCCGACATCCAAGCCATCAAGCAGCAAGTGCAACACCTGCCGAAAAATCTCAATGACATTCAAGGCAGTATCGAACACCTGCGCAAAGCCGTCGCCCATCTCGAAACAGTAAGCAACACCCGCACTCACAATATCAATACGCTCAGCCAGCAAAGCCAGCCACCCGCCGCCCCCATCAACACGGCTGCGACGCTTCCCAGCAGCCCAGCGCCCACGACCACTGCCGACGATGCGGTCTCCTCTCCCAGCGATACCGACAACGTACCGACAGCCGCGCCAACTCATCCCTTAGTGCAACAACTGCTCGCCGCCGACGCGCCTAAACTCGACAACGGCATGTCCTATGTTGATATTCCCGTCAGCTTTGCATCTGGTTCAGCCAATCAACTCGGCGATACCGCCTTGCTGCAAACCCTAGGCGAATCCTTAAAAAGCCCCCACATGCAAGACAAGCACATTCTTATTCAAGGATTTACGGACAGCTTAGGTGGTGCTAACACAAACTTACGTCTATCTGAACGACGCGCTCAGTTTGTACGCCAGTGGTTATTGAAAAACTTTGAACTATCCCCGGAACGTCTGGAAGCTGAAGGCAAAGGCGAAGAAAACCCCATCGCCAGCAACGCCACGGCAACCGGACGTGAAAAAAACCGCCGCGTGAGGATATTGATCAAATAATTTAAGGTGATGAAATATGAGCCGCATCATTTGTAGCATGAAGAATGATGCGCTTTGTACCTCATCACATCCTACCTTGCTAAGTCTAAGCCTATGACTTGTAAAATTAAAATTATGGAGTGAGTAATGCACAATCTATATTTAATCTTAGTTCCAGGCATTATTTTTCAATCTGTTTTAATTGGCGGCGGTTATGCCAGTGGTCGCGAAATCATGGAATATGTTGCTCGTTTTGGTGGTAATGGAATGTTTGTTATTCTATTGGCGGGCTTATTGTTTTCTCTTTTCTTGTTTTTAGCTTTTGAGTTTGCAAGAGTTAATAAAAGTTATGATTATCGAAGTTGGGCAAGGCAGTTACTAGGACGATTTTCTTATTTATTTGATATTCTTTTCTTGGTAATGGCTGTCATTGTCATCGCTATTATGGTTTCTATTGCTGGTAATACTTTACATAGCCAAGCTGGTATCTCCTATTTTTTGGCGACCAGCTTAGTTATTGTCCCAGTGTTTATTATTTCTTTTTTTGGGGTTGAGTGGATTATACGTTATAAGTTCGTTGGTACGATATTGTTATATGCTGCATTTATTTACTTTTTTGTAGCTATTCTTTCTCAATCCAGCTTTCAATATCAACCCTTATCTTTTGCTCCAATTGAAAAAGCTTGGATTATTTCAAGCATTATTTATGTTGGCTATAATTTAGCAGTAATTCCTGCTTGCTTATTCACGGTATCAACACTAAATACTAAAAAACAAATATGGCTAGCCAGTATTTTTGGTGGATTATTAGCAACTATTCCAATGGCATTGTTATATTTTATCCTGGTTAACAATCAAGCCTTGTTGCATGAACCATTACCCTTATTAACTGTTCTGAAAAACCATTTAAATGAAACTGCATTATCCCTATACTATGTAGTTTTAGTTTGGACTTTAATTGAAACAACGGTTGGATTGACTCATGCCATTATTGAAAGTACAGATAAAAGTCTTGCTACACAAACCAAAAAACATTTAACTGGGTTACAACGAGCATTTTTTGCAGTACTGATTGCTAGTGGAGCCGTATGGTTAGCTCAAGTTGGTATCATTGACTTGATTGCTAATTATTATTCGATAATGGCTTGGGGGTTTATTGCTTTGTTTGCTTTACCATTGCTGTATCGTGCCCCGAAGCTTATAGCAAGTTAGGAAGCGCATCTTAATTGAGTCTTACATGGTGTAATTCATTCCTCGCCGCATCCTGCCTGGTTGAAACCAAAGATTAATTATTAATATTACATGCTTTAAACCTGGTAGGGCGGGCAAAATCCCGCCTCGTCATTTCTTAAATAATCAGCATTAACATCGGGTTTTGCCCACCATCATGATATTTCAGTCATCTTCAAATGGTGGGCAACGCTGTAGTCAATTCAAAGGCTTTTTCAATATCACGAACGACTTTTTCTACCAGACTGCGCTAACCCGACCTACGTAGCTACGCATCATTCAACGTCTACATCTTCTAACTGATGTTACGCACGCCCTAAATGGAATGCGGGTTGTAGAGAGCCTCAAAAATTGTAACCCATTGATTCTCTGTAAACGGTGCGTAACATCAGCTTCTAACAAAGCAGCAGCCATTCATGATCTTTAAAGTAGGAGACCTGCCATGCGAAAGCATTTCATTCTATTGTTGTTATTCGGTATGAGTTGGAATATCGCTCTGCTTCATGCCGCTTGTACTCATACATCACCCGATAGTGAACACATCCTCAACTCATGTTTAAGCACCTTCAATGAAAACAGCCAAGAACGGGCTAACACTTTGAATACTCATCCACCAAGGCGAGCCACATCAATGCCTGCACGTTTGAGCAATATTAGCGTGCGTTGTCCTTTTGGTCGGGGCGGCGAGAGATACGATTACAACCAAGCAGTAGCTGGTTTTGTCATCAGTGGTACGCAGCCTAAAAAACTCTTAATCCGCGCACAAGACTCAAGCCTTCCCGACGGCGTGCAACGCGCTTGTGTAACCTTGTACACGATAGATGGCTCGCTGGCCCATCACACTGACAGCAATTGTTTTTGGAAAAACCATGCCTCGCATTTAGAGATTCAAAATTTGAGCTCACACTTAATTCCGCCGCATGATGCCGATGCCGCCATGATTGTCGATCTCAATCCTGGGGTGTATACGGTTGAAGCTTATGGCAATGATTTTATTGGGATGTTAGCGATTGATGATCTAGATGATGCATCGGTTGATAGCCGTTTAGTGAACATGAGTGGGCGTTGTTTGTTAGAGGATAGCCCGCGTCATGCCGTGATAGGTTGGGTGGTGGAAGGCACGAGCCAGCAAAGCTTATCCCTTTTGGTGCGAGCGACGTACACATCAGTCACTCAACAAGCGAGTATTTTTGATCCGCGCTTGGATTTGTATCATTTGGATTTAAGTCGTGCTCAAGCCACGGTGTGGGATAGTGTGGATAATTGGGGCGATCATGACAGCAAAGCCTGTGTATTGGCACGTCCCGTCTCGCAGCAACCCGCTTCTGTACGTGATGCGGCATTTTGTACGATGCTGCCTTCCGGTGTTTATACCGGAGAAGTCAATGCCAATATATCGGGTGTAGCGAATATGTCTGTGGATGTTTTGCCATGATCTAGGCTCTAAGCCCAACCCACGCCCCTAAAATGACAGGAACAGGCTACAATTCGTCGATACACCAATAAACAAGGACATCATCATGAATCGCACTCGGACGATCTTTTTTTCTATTTTTGGTTTGGCTATGTTAGCCGCGTGGTTTCTTGCCGGAGAAATCGACAAGAAGGATGTGCCGCCTTCAGCGGATAATACGGCTGCAAATACCCCCGTGTTGCCAGCAGATACGCTGGATTTAAGTATTGCCTCGTCCAGTACCAAGCAGGCTTGGATGGAACAGGTGGCGACAAACTTTATGGCCAGCAATGCGATGACCCAAAGTGGTAAAAAAATCGCGGTGCGGGTGCGCTCTGTTTCGTCTGGGGGTTCGACTCGAAGTCTTTTAGAAGGTTCTCTGAAACCCGTGGTGTGGAGTCCGGGGAGTCGTTCTTGGGTCGCACAGTGGCAAGAGAGTTTGCGGCAACAAAACCAAGCCAAACTGATGACAAAAGATTGTCAGCCCAGCATTTATACGCCTTTAGGGATTGCGATGTGGCGACCGATGGCGGAGGCGTTGGGCTGGCCTGATCAGCCAGTTGGCTGGAAAACTATCGTCAAATTGACCTCTGATCCTAACGGTTGGGAACGTTATAAGCACCCTGAATGGGGCAAGTTTCGCTTGGGTCATGCCCATCCGCAATACGGCAATTCGGGTTTGTTGACCGTCACCTCATTTATCTATGGTTTGTCTAATAAGAAGGTGCTGAGTCCGCAGGAAGTGTATGCCCAACCAATTAAGACCGCGTTGAGCCAATTGGCTAAAAACACCTCTAAATACGGTGTAGTCACCGAGGATTTAGTGCAATTAATGGTGAAAGAAGGGCCGCGCTATTTACACGCTATCGCCACCTATGAGGCGGAAGCGGTCAATATGAATATCAAATATGCGGATGAATTGCGTTTCCCGGTGGCTTTTATTTTTCCTTCAGAAGGGGCGTTTTGGGGCGATCATCCGTATTGCATTTTGGATAAAGCCGATTGGGTCAGCGATGAGCAAGCGGAAGCCGCGCATTTATTTTATGAATTTTTAAGCCATGCTGAGCAGCAAAAATTAGCCATTAATAATAGATTACGTCCGCTCAATACACAGATTCCACTTCATGCCCCGTTAGATTTAGCGCATGGTACCGATCCACATATCACCCCCGACACGGTTCCACCGTTGCCTGAACCCAGTGGAGAAATGGGACAAGCGGTGATTGATGTATTCCTACAAACCAAACGCAAAGCGACTATTTTGCTGGTATTAGATACCTCTGGCAGTATGGGCGGGAATAAAATCCGCTATGCCACTGAAGCCAGTGTCAATTTTCTTAAGCGTTTACACCCTGATGATCATGTCGGTTTGCTCACCTTTAATCAGCACACCACCTTATTACAAACCCCAAAACGGGTGGCGGATAGCGTAGAGCCGCTTGTCGGTACTGTACAAAACTTGTTGGCAAGAGGGGGGACGGCTTTACATGCGGCAGTTTGCAAAAGCGTTGATATTTTGCAGGCCTTGCGCCAGGAAGACCAAGATAACAGCCGCTTATATGGCATTGTGTTGCTGTCTGATGGCGATGATACCCGTGGTCAGCCCAGTGCCAATGAAATGTTTGCCACCTGCTTGCCCTCACATGCTGAAGCTGATGGCATTAAAGTGTTCCCCATTGCTTTTGGTCAAGAAGCCAATCAAAGCGTGTTGCAACGCATTGCCCAAGTCAGTGGCGGTAAAATGTTTGCAGCCTCACCCCAGTCATTAGATAAGATTTATTTGAAAATTTCCGCTGAGCAATAATGATGAGTGATTCCCGTTCTTTTCAAACCTTGGTTAAACATACGATGATCGAGTATGCCTTTTTCCGCTGGGAAAGTGCGGTCACGTTGGGAATGATGGTGGGCGGTACAGGGCTAAGCTTTTATTTAAGCCATCGCGGCATTCTGCCTAGTTGGGCATGGGGAGTGTGTTTAGCGGTGGGGCTATTGGCTGAAATCATCTTGGTGTTTTCCAGTTTGAGCGATAAAGCCAGTAATGAAGCCATTATTACCCGCCTGTTACAGCAAGAATATTATCCTGAAAAATTGCTCAATAAAGCACTACAAGCCCAAATTGACAAAGCCTTCGCCTACCACAGTCGCTTAGAAAATCGCGTCAATCAATGGCGCGATACCAGCTTAAAAAATCACCTAAATGAAACTGCTGAACAAATTCGCCGCTGGCTAAAAACCAGCTATACCTTGGCGCAACGCATTGATCTTTACCTGGCTGAATATGATTTACTCAAAGCCGACAAACAACATGCAGTGAAGCGTTTAAACGTATTAAATCAACAGCTCACGCAAGAAAAAAATGCGGACATGCGACATCAACTAGAATTGACCATCAGCAGCTTGCAACGCCAAGTGGATGCATTACAAGGCGTTGATAACACGATGAAACAAGCGCAATTACAATTAGAGCATACGGTCAGTGCGGTAGGGACGATTTATTCACAAACCCTTTTAATTGAAGCGCGTGCATTAGATGGCACCCGCCTACAACAGGTGCGTCAAGATGTGGCAGAAGAGGTGAGCCAACTCACCGACATCCTCAGTGCCATGCAAAGTGTTTATCAGCCGGGACGAGTGCAGTAAAACCTAGGCTCTGTTGACATTTGGGGGTGAAATGGATTTTTGAGGATTTTTTGCGTCTAGGTGGGCAAATTCCGTGGTGATTATGTGCCAATAAATGAAATTCATTGGACGGAATCCGCCCACCCTACACGGCTACACGGCTGGATGCGCATGTTAGCGTAATAATTATTATTGTTCACCACCATCATCTTTATTTGTGTTGTTCTCCACTTCTTCGGCGTTATAGCCTATCAGAAATTTAATCTGAACAATAAAACCACTTATTGCAAACAACGTCAGTACAATGAAGTCGTGCGATGCTGTAGCCCAAACTGCATCAAGTGACCCTTGATTGTATGACTCTGTAATAAGCCTTGAAATATAGCTGTTAAATTTTGAAAAGGTCCAAGGAGCCGCATCATTTTTAAAGAAGTAAAGTATGTTGATATACGAGTACAACAATGAAACAGCACCAATAAAGATTGTACTTAATATTATCGCTATATTGTAAAACAAGTAGCCTAGGTATCCACCAATTAATGCTAGTAATATAATCACAACGGGCTCACCTGAACCAAGTGCAGCGCCAGCAATTCCCCCAATTGCAGCACCAGCCAAAACTGCAGCCAAGTTACTTAAAAATACAGCTAGAGAACCACCGATTAATGCTAGGGCAATAACGATAACTATCTTTATGATTTCCGAATCAGCCCCAGCCCCCACTAATCCGCCAACAACCAAGCCTACTGCGGCACCAATTAGAAAAATCGCGAAATTATATAAGAGAAGACCAAAGTAATTCATTGCAATCCCAACAACTAGGGATATCATAATGGCTACTATTAAGTATTTATCAAGAAGCTCTGACAAAGTGCTAAAAACTTGTTGATAATCCATTTTAAGCTCCAGTTTATATAATTAATTCAGGTAACTATGTGCGCTAATGAACAAAACTCACCCGCCTAACGCCGAGGATAAGCAGTGTGTCTGCTTGATCCGATTGATGGGCTGAGATTGTATTCAGCTCGCGTAGGGCGGATAAGGCGCGTCTTTTTGCGCCGCCATCAGCCATTTGGGAAACATTCGGCGCATGACGGCAAAGCCTTATGCGCCCTACGTGCTAAACTGCAACCTGATTGAGGCACTCCACAATACAGCGTTCGACGCTGACTTATATACAATTTTCTAATGGCACCAATTGAACCGGTACATGATTCACGCTCGCACTTCCAGGTTATAAATTGCGAACGAAGGCACCAGGAACGAACGGTAAATGCCAGCTATCAACTTCCATTTTTAATGCCGGATTACTCGACTAATATGAGCTACTCCGGGTTGCCACGATTTCGATTAATTATTTTTCGAACCGCTCCATAACAATGAAAATCACTCGCCTGGAAGTCGGGTGGATGTATATGTTAGCATCTATAGCAAAATTATATCAGTTGTTAAGACTGCCAGTCCTCGAAGGACTGGCAGTCTTGGGTTTAGCTCTATCGTAAGCCTATAAATAATATACTTTAGCTATATACCTTAACTTGGAGACCAAGGTAAAAAACACCGTATACCGCCGCTGAAATAATAGATAGAAGTACAGTTAACATGTATAGAGATGTCAATTCTCCAATTACATATCCAAGCATTCTTTCAGTAATTGTTTGTGAAACAGCGAGTATCCAAACGAATGCCCCACCTATAATAGCCAATGGTATGAGCGCCAAACCAAATGATACAATTGTGTAAAACAATACTACTAATACTGGACCTAACACAAGAATAATAACAGCAAGAAGGAAATGAGCGACAGTAAATAGTGTGGACACAACTAAACCTGAAAGTGTTCCTGGAGCAAATTCTTCCTTGGTATTATTCCAGAACAACTCCGGATTTGTAATAATTCCAAAAAAGTTATACGTACTTCCATGTGCGTCATTATGAACAGTCCATTGAAAGTAGGATATCAATCCAAAATATAATGTCAGGAATAAACTTGTTCGAAATATAGATTCTATAATTATAAACTTCTTTGAGCATTTACCCACCAAGTCATTGGCACGTAAGAGCTCGCGTAGGGCGGATAAGGCGCGTCTTTTTGCGCCGCCATCCGCCATTTGGGAAACATTCGGCGCATGACGGCAAAGCCTTATGCGCCCTACGTGCTACGTGCTACCGCGCTTGTAGCGCAAATAGGCATCGCTATTAATAGCGCCATTATTGAATAGATATATTGTTTCATAGAAGCCCCGTATCAATGGTTGCAGTTATGTCTCGCCATGCAGGATGTCATGCACCAGTTGTATTTGTTGTTCTTATCGTATTCACTATCGCTGGGTGAATACGAGAGATTACATTCGCTCCGGCAATCACTCTCCCATCGGCCGCAATTATTATCATCATATGCAAGATGAATTGGTTCCTTTTGATCGAATGAAGTTGCCATTTCGTCGGCGAAACTGTCATTACAATATGCGTTATGGCTAAGTGCAATTACCATAACCGACGCTGCAGCAAGCCTATACATCCAATTTGGTTTCATTATTCTTTACCTCGTTGATTATCAGATTCAAAGACATGGTTGTTTGTAGATACTTAACCGTACACACTATTTCCCCCAGGAAATCGCCCAATGCAAGCCGATGTTGTCATAACGGGCAGACTCTACAGTATATCCAAGTTTCTGTAGTTCTCTTTTCAAGATTGTTTCCAGCATATCCTTTTGCTTGACATTTAATTTATTGTATTTCATCGCTTTGACTTCAATTGCATTGATCTGGACGACCCTAACGTCATAAAAGCCTTCTTCCGCTAATTCCTGTAAGCTAGATGCGATGTACGACTTAGTTTCCTCATAGGCACTTTTTGTTTTCCCTTCGGATAGAAACTGGGCTATAACTCGTTCGGTTGCTTTTGCACTAACAGCCTTTAGTTCACTGGCGGGAACTAGGTCTTGAGCTATCGTTGGAGTACTGAACAGTACAGTAGCAGTGATAAACGCAACGGTAGCAAGATTTGACGATCTATTCATATCAATTTACCTCATGGTTGAGTGTTGCACAAAATTTGTACGTCTTGGGGTACAGTTCCTTCAGCTAACAATGAAAATCACTCGCCTGGAAGTCGGGTGGATTTTCATTGTTCCAGAGCGAGCGTAGCGAGCCTCTGGAACCAGTTAATCTATCGTTTCCGTAGATTATCGAAAAAAATACCTGATCGCAATATGTGTATATAACAAAATTCAATCTATACTAATCGTATAATACTCAAATATTCATGTTATACAAAAATCAGAGATGTTTTATGCTGGCGATACCTGAACGTATTTTGACTGCTTTTGAAGCGGGTTTGCACGATACCCATGTGGCTGTGGTACAACACAGCAGTTATAAGAAATGGCTGCGTTTTTATTTGGATTTTTGTAAGAGGTATCAGTTTGCGGCTGAACAACGATCAAGTTTACCTGCGTTTTTGGAGACGTTGCGCAGTAAGAATCAGTCTGAGCAACAATGTCAGCAGGCTCAAGCGGCGATTGAGTTGTTTTATGTTTTGTGTGAGCAACGGAGGCAGGATGAGATTAGCGGGGTACAACCAGCGTTGGATGGCGGTAAAAATGCTACGTCGTTTAGTAAATCAGTCTTGTTTACTTCGACAAGCTCAGTGAACGAGACTGATTCAATGAGTGACAACGGAGTCGCTGAACCAACAACTGTGTATAAAACTCAAGGTACAAGTTGGGTGGAGGTGTATGCGGGATTGAAAGCGGAAATTAAGTTGCGGCATTATTCGCCGAAAACACTGAAGACGTATCAAAGCTGGATGCGCAAGTTTCAGGCATTTGTGAAGAGTAAAGCACCCACTTTGTTGTCGCAGCAGGATGTGAAGGATTTTCTCACGCATTTGGCAGTGGAACAGAATGTGACAGCTTCAACGCAAAATCAGGCGTTGAATGCTTTGTTGTTTTTGTTTAAGCAGGTGTTGAAAACGGAGTTTGGGGAAATTACGGATGTGCCACGGGCTAAGCGTCGCCCATATGTGCCGGTGGTGTTGTCGCGCACTGAGATTGATGCAGTTTTAGAGCGTTTGCGCCCGCCGTATGCGTTGCCAACGCAGTTGTTGTATGGCTGTGGTTTGCGTATTTCGGAGTGTTTGGGTTTGCGTTTACAGGATTTTAATTTGGATTTGGGGCGTTTAACGGTGCATCGCGGTAAGGGGCAGAAGGATAGAACACTGCCGTTGCCGCAGTCGATTATGGGGGAGATTGAGCAGCAGTTTGAGCGAGTAAAGGTGTTGCATGATGAAGATTTAGCGGCGGGGTATGCGGGGGTATTTTTGCCGGATAGCTTAGATGAAAAATATAAAAATGCGGCAACGGAGTTGGCTTGGCAGTGGTTTTTTCCAGCGAAGACTTTGACGTTTGTCTCGGATGAAAAGGCGTATCGACGTTATCATTTGCATGACACGCAGTTGCAAAAAAGCATTCGTTCGGCGGTGAAACGGGTAAAGTTGACGAAGCGGGTGACGGCGCATACGTTTCGGCATAGTTTTGCCAGCCATTTGTTGCAGGGGCATTATGATATTCGCACGGTGCAGGCGTTGATGGGGCATTCGGATGTGAGCTCGTGTAGGGCGGATAAGGCGCGTCTTTTTGCGCCGTCATCCGCCATCATAAAATCCCCAAATGTCGCATGACGCTACCACTTATGCGGCCTACGCGAGCTTGTTGTTAACGGCACAAAAGAACGCCAGCACTTAAGAGGATATTTAATCAGGTATGCGAGAGATAATACCGCTCCAAACGGCTTTATCCCGTTTTCGTATAGGCTCTAAAGCTAGGCAAGGTGGGCAAAATCTCCACGCGGGAGCAGGTTTGTCACATCACTGCCATTAAGTTTGACAAAATATTACGCAAATCCACACACTTTAAGAGTCAGTCTCAAATATAGGAAGTTATGATAGATAAAAAACAAACGATAGAGATAAATAGAGCGTTAATAAATGATGAGAGCTTTAAGAATAGGCATCGTAGCGACAAAAAATACTTTACTCGTCCGAGTACA
>JADGEH010000081.1 GCA_016744475.1 Thiotrichales bacterium
CGTCTCTAGCGCCTCTTGCGCCGTTTGCGTGGCCTTTTAAACCGGATTACTTGAGTCGTATCACTGAGATCATTTCCCTATATGCTGTCCATCTCTTCTGACTGATAGGTATCTAAAACGTGTTCTGCTTCTGGTTCTTTTTCTTCTTGATCATCTTGTGGCAGATGTTCTTGCATGACTGGCTCAGCATCTTCATTAAATTGATCGCTGTCTTCTGCGCTATCCGTGTTTTCCAACGGCGGTGTATCCGCTTGAAGTGTAGCCGCAGCGTCCGCTTCTTTTTGTTCCGCTGCTTCTTTGGCTAAACGTCTTTTCTCTATTTCCTGCTCTTGCTTTTCTTGATCCGCTTGTTTTAGCCCTTCTTGCATCGATTGCTCTGCATCTTCATTTAATTGTCGGTTTTCTTCTAATGCGGTGTCTTTTAATTCATCTAAAGGCGGTAAATCACCCAGTTGTTGTAAGCTAAAATGATCTAGAAAAGCAGTGGTGGTGCCGTAAATACGAGGATGTCCCGGCGTGCTTTTTTGTCCTAGCACGCGAATCCAATCATAGTCTAATAATTTTTTCATGATCTCAGAACTCACACTAACGCCACGAATTTTTTCAATTTCACTGCGTGTAATGGGTTGGCGATAAGCAATTAAGGCTAGAGTTTCTAGCATGGCGCGAGAATAACGTGAGGGGCGTGAATTCCACAAACCTGCAATATGTGGTGCAATATGTTGTTTAACCTGAAAGCGCCAACCACTAGCGACTTCAACGAGTTCAAATCCTCGGTTTTCACAATCAGCTTGTAATTGTTTTAACGCAGGACGAATGCGTTTACGCGCTACTTTGCGTTCTTCATTCGCCATGCTTTCATCCTCAGTCATAGTGACAAAGAGATCGCTTAAATGATCTAAAGTGAGCGGGCGACCCGCAGCTAATAAGGCAGCTTCAATGATGTGTTGGAGTTGTTCTTGAGGTTCTGACATGAGCAATAATGATTCTCTGTAAATAGAAGGTGGACCCGTCTAATCTTTTAAACAACGGGTAAGACACGCATAGAAATGTCTATTTCACCTTTGCGTTTTGCCGTTTCAGGTTTGACATCATCAAACAAAGGATCGTCTTGAAACAGTTTGACATATTCTCTAGGGTCAATGCTATCTGCTTTAATTTGCACTTTTAATGCCCCGTTATCATAGTGCCATTCTTGCAATACAGCGCCTTTGGGGAGTTTACTGGCAATGGCGAGTAAGATTTTTAATTGTCCTGGATATTTATCCAGTTGTTGTAGGGTTTCTAATTGTTTTTTAATATCTAATACTTTGCCACGCGCAGTCAATACAGGTTCTGCATCATAAGTCAGTTGTTCAATGTGATGTTCTAATTCAGTGAGGCTGGTTTGCCAACGAGTCACCGACAGCCATTCCCAAATAAATACGCTGATTAACGCCGCCAACCCTAAACTGACCCATAAACGTTCTTGTCGCCATAGTAAGTTGAGATTGCGCCATACACTGGTGTTTTTCGCCCAAGGCTTAGGTAAGAAGGCTTGTTTTTCAAGATGTTCGGGTAAAGCGATGAAACTTTGTGCATTACTGCGTAGAAAGCGTTGCCAGGTCGCGGCATCCGGGGCTTGTGACCACCATCGGCTACTACGCAATAAGCCGTTTTGCCAAATTTGGGCTTCTAATCCATCGCAGGTTTTAAGGAGTTGCAGCCCTTCTTTAGCGGGCGGATAGAGGATTGATTCGGGTAATACGGGCAGGGGTTTGATGGCTTGTGCGTGTTGCGCTTGTTGTTGCACGGCCTGATCCCAAATCCACACTTGGGCATTTCCTTTGATCCAAGCGATATAGCGACCGGTTTGGGTAAAAGGCGACCATTGGCGGATTTTGAGTTGCAAGACTTCTTCGCGCTTGAGGGTGGCAACGTTGCTTAAATCAAAGCATTGGTAATGACATAAACCGCGTGCCATTAACCATTCACGCCGCCCCTTTCCGGTGGGGCTTTGTACGTGTTCTGCATCAGTCTGTAGGTAGCGCTGTGGGGAGAAGATGTGTTTTGGCATACAAAATATCTTGGTTTCTATAGGTGGAATACAGGGGTTGATCCAAACTGTAATGGATTTTCCAGGGTTTTTCGCCGAATTTAAAAGGGGTGAGTTGTAGATGTATTTGTTGCATCCGCTGGCTATCGGGATGCCACAAGGTGAGACGAAAATAATCTGAGGCCATAAAGACGCTGGAGAATTCATCTAACTGAATACGTAAGCCTAACGCTTGATAGACCCTCATGATGCTATCTAATGGATGAATCTTGCGAAATTGGAGCAAACGTTCAGCGCCATTGGCATCAATGCCGGGAATTGTTTGTAAAACAGTCAGTGGTGCCGTATTGAGGTTGGGTGTGCCAGAGGTCAACGTCGAACTATTTTGCTCCCAGTGATTATTGTCCCACAGCATACGCTGTTGCGCCCAACCTAAAATTTTATAGGCCTCTTTAGGCGCACGTAACAGGCGATTGGTCGGCGGGGTGAGTTCTAGTTCTTGATAATCTTGGGATTCTGCACCATTGAGGCGGTAGGCATCATCAGCATCAATATAGTCTTGAAATTTGGCTAACATTGGTGCTCGTGCGGCATCAGGCACACCGAGTAATTGTAATAAACGCCCAGAATGCCAAGTATTTTGTTCATTACGAAGCCCCACCAGCCCACCTTCATCTTGGAGGGCAAAATAAATCTCCCCTAAACCATGATAAGCCTGGTTATCTACATGTATTTCATGGCCTTGTGGTGCTAAGTCTAGGCTACGCTCAAACGGATTAGAATTTGCTGCATTTACCTGACGAGGGCGTTCAGGGTGAGGCGTAATGATACCTGCATAGGTCATGCGCTGAGTGCCCATGATGTAGAGCAAGGTAGACACCGTGCTGTGGCTATCTATGCTGGCTTGCATATCGGTATGTAGGAGGCTGGCTTGCTCGATAGCTCGCTGTGTCCACACGGCAAAAAAACTGGCGGCAATGGTCATGATAGTGAGCATCCACAGGGTGCCAACCAATACAAAGCCCTGTTGAGTGCGATGGGATGAAAGCATCATAGAGGCATTCTTCAGCTACAAGGGGTTGTTTGGATCAAACATCAGACGATAATCATCAGGATCATCTTTGTTACCTGTCACGCGGACAATCCAAGTAAAGGGCTGGCCTCGTTTTGTACCATTGAAAGCAATGGCTTCAGGTAATTGAGGTGTTTTTTCTTGCGTGATTAACATTGGAGGCCAAAAGGCGTGCCATTGTCCTGTCTGATCTAAATATTGAAAGGCACCTTGACGACCTGACCAGCTCAATATCGGCCACACTTGTTCATTTTCGGTGTGATATTCAAGCTGAATTTTGTCACCGTCACGTTTTAACTCCCACGCAAAGCCTGTCGGCACACCCGGTTCAGCTTCTAAGCCTGCCAGGGTTAAGCCACTAAAACGTGTCGCTTGCCCTTTAAATAAACGTTCTGGGCGATTTTGTACCACATTGGGGGCGCGTGCATAATCGGGCAACAAAGCCGCCGTGCTGCTACGAAACCAATAGGTTTTTAAAGCGCCTTGTTGTAAATCATCGAGTTGTTGTACAAAACGCAGACGTAAATCAAACACATATTGCAGACTTTGCATGAGCAAAAGGGTAATCATGCTGACGATTACTAAGACCACCAACATTTCTAGTAGCGTAAAGGCCGTGCTATGACGATGAATAGAATCGTTCATATTATAAAGTGTTCAATTCGCTGGCTTCTTGGTTTTGTTTGTAGCCCACCAAACGCACGCTAAAGGTGGCTTGCAATTGTTGGTTGCGCAAGACTTTAACCCGCGTTTCATACAAACCCACATCAAAGATACTGGGATCGCTCCATTTGTTGATACCCGGTATTGGGGTTTCTAAGGTGATGGATTGCCACTGTATTTGATAGACACCCATTTCAACATCGCCATTGGGTGAGTTGTAAGGATTAATGGTATCAAGGAAAGCCAGTGCATTACGGATAGCAGTGTCGCGTTCTTGCACCGCTTGAATGCGTTGTAAACTAATGAGATTGGTGTTGATCCAACTCAATAAAGCCATGCCTGTACTGGCGATTAAAACTAACGCGACAATCGCTTCTAACAGTGTAAAACCTTGTTGTTTGGAGCGATGAATGTTCATGGAGTAAACCGTGCTTGGCAAAAGGGGGGGGGCAGTTTTAAGGTGTATTGTTGTTGCTCAAAGTGCAGTAATAGAACACCGCCACCACAGGCACCATTAGCAAAAAAATAAATGGGTTGTGAGCCACTGATACGCCAGCCTTCGGGAAGTTGTAGAGGAATATCTAATGGCTGGGATTGTGCAGAGGGTTCCACTTCATAGCCCTCATCTGAGTCTTGTTCGGATTTGATGAGTGGATAATATTGCAAGGCAAAACCCTGTCCTTGACGCAGTGCTTTATAGCCTAAAGCGTTGATTTGTGAAAAGACTTCATCGCGATTAAAAGCGGCATTCACGCTGCTAAACAGAGTGGATAAACGCGGCATAGCTATCGCACTGAGCAGGCTCATGATGAGCAACACCACCAGCAATTCCATCAGCGTAAAGCCCTGTTTATGATTTAACATGATGCTTAAAATGAATACCGCAGTTCGATAAAATAAGAGCGCCCAGCACCGGGCAAATCGTGAGGAATATTAATCACATCACTCCCCTCACTAGGGCCTAAAGAAGGGTAACGTACATCTTCATCAAACACATTGCGCACACTGAAAGCCATATTCAGCCCACCCGCCTGTTGAGTTTTGCGTCGCACCGTTAAATCTAAGGTATGGTAAGCCCGTAAATCTGCACGCGGATCAGCAGCTTCCCGACTTCTAGCTCCGATCCAATTGATTTGTGCATCCAGATACCAAGCAGTGCCTAATAAATAATCCCCTCGAACATACATCATTTGCTGCGCAGAAAAAGGCGTATCAGCATCCTGCTCATCCGTTGAATCTTGGATGCTGTAATTCAATAACAGGCTGGACTTTTGACTGGTTTTCCAACGTAATTCAAATTCCCCACCTTGTCCTTTCCAACTCGCACTGTTATCCCAAATAAATCGACTATCACTGGTGGGTTGTAAGATAATTTTGTTTTGAATATTGTAATGAAATAAATTGAAAGCCAGGTGTAAGTGACGTGTAGCACGGTAATCAATAGCGAGTTCAAAGGTGTCTATTTTTTCTGCTTGTAAATCAGGTTGACCTAAAACAATAGGATTGTTTCTAGCAAACATTTCTTGAAAAGCAGGTACACGAAAAGCCTGACCATATAAGCCTTTCAGAGTTAAATCTGTACGGGGTTCCCAAACCAAACCCAAGCGAGGATTGAGGCTACTGCCTGAATCGGAATAATGATCGTAGCGCACACCCGTAGTCAGTTCCCATTGAGCATTGAACCGCCAGGAATCCTGGATGAAAAAGTAATAACTATTGCGGGCTGATTCGGGAAAACCGATGGCATCAGTATCTTCCAACTCAATCATTTCATCAGGCAAAATCTCTAGACCTGTATAGGGATTCATACCAAAGTTGCGTCTTTCTTGGGTTTTATACATATCATGTACGATATATCCGCCTCCCACGCGCACTAAATGCCGTTTGATACCATGATAAAGACCAGACACACTGAGTTGGGTTTGTCGTTCAAAAACCGCAGGCGTGCCTATCATGCCTAGCGGGTTAGCTCCAAAAGCGCCAGGGGGATAAGCGATAAAGGTCGCCCCCCACTCTGACTGTAAATAACTGGCTTGAGCCTGCAAACCCCAGTATTGACTCCATCGAGGATGATGGTAAGTCAAATCCACATTAAACACATTTTCATATTCGGGTTCAGTGGGGTCTAAAGCCTGAGCAATACCTGCACCACTGCCAATGTCATCACCCTTATGCAAACCCGTGCGTAAACGCCAGTATTGTTTAGCCACATCTAAACGTACATCTAAGGTCGTGCTTTCGGCACCATAAGGCCCTGGTGCCAACGAAGCTTGCGTATCAAATATGCGATCAAATACGCTTTGTGCATCGCTTTCAACTGTGCGGCGATGTCCATCGGTATCGTTCATATTCACCATAGCTGCAACATCAAAACCCTGCACTTGTTGTCCGTGCAGCCACCACAGTTCTTGCGTATTGTTGTTCCCTAAACGTGCACCCACTTCTGAACCATCGATCTCCAAGGCGGTTTTTGTGATGATATTAATCACGCCTGAAAAAGCTTCAGCCCCATACACGGCTGAACCCGGCCCTCGAATAATCTCAATACGTTGTATTTGACTCAGAGGAAAACCAGACCAAATAGGCGCTTTGCCTCCATTACGTGCATTGTTTAAGCGAATGCCATTGAGCAAGACCAACACGGCTTCGTTAGAACTCGAATGAATACCACGAATGTTATAACGTTCTTCATGGCTATAAGAATAATACACCAGCAATCCCGGCACGCTTTGTAAGGCTTCTTCTAGTGTGCGTGCCCCCATGGCTTCAATATCTTGCGCGGTAATGACAGAAGTCATCGCCGGTGCGCGATCAACAGATTGTTTAATACCACTGGCTAGATGAGTGCTACGTTGCTTGACCAAGCCATCAAAAATATCAAAAGTATCATCCAGTGACACTTCAACATCCAGTAATTGCTCAAACTCTAAAGCCGATAAATACTCTATCGTGGCTTGAAAATGTTCTTTGTCTACAGGCATTGAAGCAATGAGGGTCAATGGCGTAGTGCTCAAACAAAACCCTAATATGCCAGGAATTATTTTTGATTGTCCATTCATCATCAATACCATTAGCTGTTTAGAAGAACGTATTAGTCGTTACTCAACGGCAGGTAAATAACCGAGATCAGTATTGAAACCTTCACCTCCGGGCTTGCCATCCGCGCCTAAAGAATACAAAGCAAAGGGGCGACCATCAGTACCTGGCGTGCTGTATTGATAACGGTAATTCCAAGGGTCCATCGGCATGGCTTCATCTAAATAAGGGCCTTTCCATAAGGGTTTAATATGCTCATCACTGGGAGCGCTGTTTAATAGGCTTAAACCTTCTGCGGCAGTGGGGAAACGTCCAATGTCTAAGCGCATGGTTTCCAGCGAACCCTTTAACATTTTAATCTGGGTTGTAGCCGTTTTAACTTTAGCACCATCCACTTTTGTAAATAAACGCGGCCCTACCAAACCCGCCAATAAACCAATAATGACCAAGACCACTAACATTTCTAACAAGGTAAAACCACGGCTGTGGTGAATTAAAAGACCTTGAGTGCGTTGCATATCGTATCTATCCTCTTGAAAATGAAAAAATGGGGTATTTATAGACTGTTCAAATACCGACTTGATTCACACTGGTAATGGCTAAAATGACACCGGTAATAATCACACCAATGGCTCCACCAATTAATAAAATGGCAGCAGGTTCAATTAATAACAACAAACGTTTCATTCGTACCCGTCCACTGTCTTCAAATAAACGTGCCAATGATTTTAACATGCGCGGCAATTCACCCGCACGTTCACCGGCTCGAATCAAATTATGTCCAGTGACGCTCATCGCATCATTATCCTGCAAGGCTTGCGACAAAGGCGTACCCGCTCGCACCGCTTTGCTGACTTGAGTCAGTTTAGCCTGCAAAGAGGGCAACTTAATGCTGTGTTGCGCCAATTCCAAAGCCCGCAGCAAAGGTACACGATTATCCAACAAAGTCCCCATCATGGCTGACCAACGTCCGGTTTCAGCTTCTAACAACCAATCCCCTATCAATGGTAGACGACTGATTTCATCCTGCAAACGTGCCCGCAAAGCCGCTTGCCGAAACACATGCACCAATAACATGGCTAATCCAATAGCCGCAGAGATCACCCATAACACATGATTATTTAAAAACATTCCCGTACCAATCACGGCTTCAGCCAAAAACGGAATATCCGCATCGCCGCGACTTTTTAAGATACTGGCAAAACGCGGCACCACTAAAATAAAGATCAGTATCACCGCAGCAATCCCAGAAATCACCAAAATACTTGGATAAATCATGGCATTGCGCATTTCATCGGCAATCTTGGCATCGTATTCCATTTGATTCACCCCATCACGCAACGCTTGTGCGACATGCCCCGTCAACTCTCCCGCTTCCAATAATTGGGTGAGATAAATAGGCAAGTTTAATTCTGAAGCTTTTAAGGCCGCCGAGAACCCCACGCCGTGGCGTAATTGACTGGCGACCTCAGCAAATTGGCGGGTTAAAAAAGGATGATGTGAAGATTCAGCTAAAGACTCTATCGCCTCAATCAACGAGACCCCTGATTCCAGTAAGGTACCCAATTCATGCAGAATCATCAGCACATCACGGCGTTTCGGGCGGCTTTGCGCTTCTTTTTTAGCCGCTGCTTGGGCACGTTCATCAACGGTGAGTTGTAACAAAGTCAAATCGCGGCGTTTAAGTTGCCGAGCAGCTTCACGTTCATTGGCAGCTTCTAGCACGCCGCTGACTTCCTGGTGTTGCACATCCAGGGCTTGATATTGATAACGCATGTTTAAATAAACTCACCTTACACAAGCTGTGTGAAATGTAGACGTATTCAGGAGGGGCGCATTCAGCTTGATCTATTAATAATACGAGGCCAGCGGTGATGAATATGTGCATAATTTTCAGGGCTAGGCACCGTCACCACATACACTCGCTGCTCTGTTCCGCTCAAGGCCAATAAGCCCTGAATCGCAGTGTGGGCGCTTAAATCAAACCAATGAGATTGGCGTTGTGCATCTTTTTCCATATAAGCCTGTGCCAAAATCAGTACAGGACGCGGTTGATACGATTGCCAACGCCCAGTTTTAATGCTTTCTAAACGTGCCCAACCACCTAATGGCAAGCGACCTGTTTGTGGTTCACGGCGACCCCAGGGTTGCCAATCCACTTCGCCATTTCTTAAACGCACGGGCAATTGAGCTTTAGGGTTAGGGAAATACATTTTTTGTTCTAAAAAAGCAATGCCACCACACATTTGAATCCTCGTTTCAAAGTTGAAGACGATGAAAAGGTACTTCGGGTAATTCATACAATAAGTGCATAGCAGGATTAATCAACCAAGCACCATTCTTTTGAGCCACTACACAAAATTCTTGTAGCCGTGTTTGTTCAATAAACTGTACTTGAATAGTAGCCACACATTCACGGGTATCTATACGTACTGACAATGCTTGCAGGTTTTTCCAAGCATTGAACAATGTTTGGGCTAACGCCTCATGCTCTGTTTGCCACTGGCCTTGTGCATTTAATTGCAGTCGATAAGAAGGGGTCTGAATCAACTGTAGCGCAGGATTTTTTCCTAAAGGATAAAGACTAATGAAATCGGTAGGCTGCCAATATGTATTTATTGTATGGCTATGCACTAAATGAATGCTATTTCCAACCCGCAAATACCGCTTGTCTTGTAGTGGGGTGATACGCCCTACATCCATATTTAAATCATTAAAGATGATTGAAAAAGCAGACTCTTGCAAGCCGAATTCAGATAAAGGCTGATGATCTATTGTCCATTGCTTCAAACTAGGCGTAGTTAAATAGGCTAATAGTTGTTGCACCTTAAACAAGCGTGCAGGCAATGACCACGGAGTCGTTATCAACCACTGATTAACTTCATTTTTATGCAGTTCAATTAAAGATTTCTGAGGGATTTGGATACGGATATGTTGTATTTCATCAGGCAACAAAGCACTGACTAACACGGGGTTTTCTTCTGGCAAAGGGGATATGTTTGGCCAGTACAGTAAAACACCCAAGCCCAAGCCAGCGCCTAATAAACTCCAATGCCAAAAGTGCCTCTGTTTCACAGATGATTAAGCCGTTTTGGTTCTGGCACGACGAATATAACGAATCATCCACCACAGCAAGGCGATTAATACCAAAAAGCCTAATACGGCCCATATCAATAGTTGTTTTAAGCCCCCTTTATAAGCATCAGAACCGTAATACCATTGGGTAAATGCACGCCCTAATGCCGTCCCCGATACTGTAATATCACGAAAATCTGATAACCAACGCAAACGATTAATGGCTGAATCATTTTTTGCCAATTCAATCGTGCTTAAGTCTAATGAATTTGCGTAGTTCATATTTAATAAACGCTGTTCTCCAGCGGGCACCGTAAACGACATAGAGAAAAAGTGTTCTCCTTTCTTATAGTCAAAACTTTGCGGTTTTTCATTCAATGTTACTTGATTGATTTCTTCATCTTCAAGTAGTGTTTTCAACACGGTAAAATCCATCTCGTGTGCTGTTGGATTATAGAGTTTAATTTGACGACTAAACGCTTGCACTTCATATTGCGTGTCGCTTACTTTTCTTTGTATATATAAATGACGAGCTATCTCTCCAAGCCCTGTCCATTGAATATCAGGCTGTAGTTGATTGACATAAGTAGCCGTAGGATTAAAAGCATCTAATCCCTCGGAAAAAAACAAAACATGCTCAAAGAATAAAACAGGGTTACCTAAATATAAATCTAAAGCAATCTCAATAGGCGTGTATTCTGCGGGTTCAGTGCGATCCAAACTAGGGAAATTGGCGAAATCTGTGGAGACAGTGCGAAAATAAAACAAAGGATTAGTGGGAGAAGGGCTTCCTAAAGGTACATTGCCACCATTGGCTGTGGCTAGAAAGTTATATTGTTTCAGTAATGCCAACGTTTTTTCAGGTGCAATATTGTGTGGAAATACTATCACGCGGTCATAGTTTAATGCAGTGAGTTCGCTGAATTTTTCCAAGCGTGCTAAGCCTTGTTGTAAATTGAAATCATGTAATGCTAAAGGCTTAGCAGGCCAAGGGTCATCTTCATTGGTCTGGTATTTGTAAAATTCTCGATGATCATGATTATTACCATGCATACATAAAGAATAATGCTCAGGATTTTGTTTGAAGATGTCAATCGCTTCGGTTTCACTGCGATCATAATTCCAAGGAATGAAACCAATGGTGGTATGAAACTTTGCAGCTTGCATGGCTTCTAATAAACCTTGAAAACGTAAAAGGCCATAAGGTTCGGTCAACCAAGGATCATCGATGGTGAGATTGGCAAAATGTTTGGGGGTATACCAACAATATTCACCGCAGCTTGAGGGTATCAACAGCATTAAAGGCGCGATTTGTAGAAAACGGCGCGGGTTTAAGCGCCAAATATGTTCACCACGTAAAGGTTCAGGTTGTATATAGCTGGATACAAATACCGACAAACCTTGCTGTTGGGTTTTAATGAAAATAGGTTGTTCGCCGTCTTTTTCTAATTGAATAATACTTTCATACTGGGCATTGTCTGATAGTTGTAACCAACTCACGTCAGGATGTTCCCACGCCACTTTTTGTTCTGCCAATTGTTGGGCGAGAGGATGCTTTTGAATAAAATAATGCCCAGAGAAATCTTTTTGATCTTCAACCGACTGAATTGTTTGCCCTGTCCACAGTTGTAATGCGCTAAAAGATGTATTTTTTCGCACACCGGAAATCAATACAAGTACATCAGGAGCTAGCGCCTGCAAGACTTTAAGCAGGATTTTATTATCTAATTGCTCTAAAACTTCTGCATTAATAATAACCGCTATGAGTGTGTTTTGACTCTCTTTAAGATGGGCATGTAAAAACATCGCACTGTCTTTGCCACTGGGTAAATCAACACTTTGAATACCATAGAACTTATTCAGTAATTGAACTTGACTATACAGGTGTGAGCCTTGCACGCCCATTTTATCAAACAAAACAATTTCAACATCTGCATAGAGCGAGGTATTCCACAAAACAGTGAATAATAAAATTAATTTTTTCATTAAAAGTTACCCTAGTAATTGTGTTTCAATATTGACCAATGTTTGTTTTTCATTGACCCACCAATGGGGTTCACAAATTTTTAAGCCATTTTTTAACATCTGATCTCGCAGTTGGGGTTGTTCATAAGCTTTTAAAATGGTATTTGCCAAATCATCCACGTCGCCAGGTTCAAAGAAGAAAAGATCATCTTGGCTAAAATAATCCCGAATACCTTGTGTGTCAGGAGCAATCACAGCTTTGCCCATGCGTAAACATTCAAAAATGCGGGTCGGCATGTTAATTTCAGTAAAGGGACTGCGTTTGTTAGGAATAACACCGAGATTAATCGTTTTAAGCGCCTCGGCAATCTCTTCAAGCGGGGTGAAACCATGATATTGAACTGTATCACCAAGACTTAGTTCTTCTTTGATCTCTAAGAAGCGTTGAACAAAATCACCTTCGCCATAGACATGAAAGACTAAACCGGGGATTTTGTCTTTCAATTGAGCCACTGCATAGATAGCGGTATCTAATCCGTTACGTTCAACAATGGTGCCGTGATACATAATAATAAAACTGTCTTTCTTTTCAGCGGGTGCGGGTGTTTGTGGTGCAAAGATGGATTCATCCGGTGAATTCATGATAACGGAAATTTTTTCTGGTTTACAACTACGTCCAGCAAAGAGTTTTTCAAAAGCTATATTGGGGGTTAATACGCGATGAGCAAAAGCAATACTGAGTTTTTCAAACACCCGTAAAGTTTTAATCATGGGATGAGAATCCGCCATATCATATTTAGCAATAAAAACTTCTGGCATGGGATCGTGTAAATCAATCACGACTTTGCGTCCTAAAAGACGTGGCAGTAAGGCGGTAAATACGAGAATATCCGGCATATTATGGACATGCACAATGCGATAGCTTTTGCGTATAAACAACCAGGAGAGTTTAAAAAAAGCTAATAAGCCAAAGTAGAAGTATTCCCACAAATAACGCAGTTTACCGCCGCGTTTCTTTTGTAAGGGCATACGATAAATATTAACATCATGAACGGTTTCTTCTGCGCTTTCATTGTGGTTGCGTAAACAAATCATATCTACACTAAAACCAGCATCAATTAAAGCTTCGGCTTCTCGACGTGGGCGAGGATCAGCCGGGTAATAAGAAAAGACCACCATGCAAATGCGTTTATTCATGAACTATCCTTTTTAGCGTTCTAATAATCGGGGCATTAAATCGACCAAGTTGCAGGGACGAGTGCGGTGATCGAGTTGTTGTTGAATCAAATTGTCCCAAGCCGTTTTACAAGCACCCGTAGAACCTGGCAAGCAAAAAACATAAGTGCCATTGGCTACACCCGACAAAGCGCGTGATTGCAAGGATGAGGTGCCTATTTCAGTTAAGGAAATGGCGCGAAAAGCTTCGCCGAAACCTTGAATCTCTTTGTCCAGCAAGACGCTGATGGCTTCTGGTGTGCCATCGCGCCCAGTAATGCCCGTGCCTCCGGTGGTGATGATGATTTGTACATCGGGTGCGGCAATCCAGGGGGAGATTTGTGCTCGAATATGATAAATATCGTCCACGACAATGGCTTTAGTGGCTAATTGATGACCCGCATCGGTTAAGCGTTGTACTAAGAATTGTCCTGATTTATCAGTCTCTTCTGTGCGAGTATCGGATACTGTTAAGATGGCAATATTGAGTGGGACAAATGAATGTTCCATGATAAATTCCTTGTGTCAGCGATGTTTAAGTAAACCCAAATAGGCAATATAAATCGTATCAAAGTCATTGCATGACATCAGTATGCCTGAGCCGAAGTCTGTCTCAAACCGTTAAGGCGAAAAATAAAACCACATAGCCGACTTCATCTGTGCAACAGCAGGGAAACGTCATAAAGTGTTATAAATCGGACTGCCGCTGAGTCGCAAGAATGATAATACAACAGGCAAAAATCTGTTTTTTTATGCCTCAATCATTGGCTTTATACATAGCGTGCAACAAAGGTTATCAATCTTTGTGTCACCTTAGTGGACTCACCTGACGCATACAGTGTGAAGTGAATTAAGAGCCTATACGAAAATGGGATAATCGGCTGCAAATCCGCCCTTTTGGTCAGGTTTTCCGCTTTTTTTCGTTAAATAGCACGCTATTCGCCTTAAAAAACCGAAAAACCCGCCTCAAAATGGCGAACTTTCGCTTCGATTCCTCATCTTCGTATAGGCTCTAACCTATGAGAATGCTAATGAATATATTTTTTCAATGTAAAACTAAATACCTATTTTTTTTCACCGCTTTATGTTTGTTCTGGTCGGGCGAACTCCTGGCGCTTAGCGATACTTGGCACCCATTAGGGCCTAGCGCGGCTCATGTGACGGTACTGAGCCAAAGTAGCCAAGGTGATCAACTGTATGCAGGCACCACTCAAGGTGTGTTTCTGAGTCGTAATCAAGGGGCGAGTTGGCAAGGTTTTCAACGTGGGTTGTCAGACCGAAATATTCAAGCGATGGCTTTACATGAAGCTCAACAACAGGTGTTTGTAGCTGCCGCGCAAGGCGGTATTTTTGCCAGTGAGTGGGTGGATGGAGAATTATTATGGCAACCGTTTAATCAAGCATTGCCCTCCAAACAAGTGCAGGCTATCGCATTCGATGCACACACCCACACTTTATATGCCGCATTGAGTGAGCACGGCGTATTTAAACGTGAATTAGATTTAGGCGTTTGGGAACCTTGTTCTCTAGGATTAGAGGATGTGTCTATTCAGCATTTGCAGGTGTTAGAAGGCGATACGCTGTTGGCGGTGAGTGCATTCAAGGTGTTTTTGTCAAAAGATGCGGGTGCTCAATGGGACATCTTGTCAATCTTGGATACTGAGATTAAAGGTGTACAAGTACAAAATCCACAAAACTGGTGGTTGACGTTATCCGATAAGCTCTGGCATACCGCTAATGCTGGTGCTGTGTGGGAAATGTTGAATATTCCTGTTGATCAAGGTGCGGTGATCAGTGCTTTTGTACATCCTCAGCAGCCTGAACATGTATATCTGAGTGTGGAGAAGGGTTTTTTAAGCTCCGAGGATGCCGGACACACTTGGCATTCTTTGCCATTACAACCGCGCAACACACGAGTATTAAGCTGGGCGGCTCATCCCAGTACGGGCGCATTGTATCTAGGTACTCAGCATTTAGGCGTGTTTAAAACCGATGTGCAGGCTGAATTTTGGGATGCCGCACGGTTTGGTTTAAACGCCACCGATGTCACGGCTTTATTGATTTACCCACAAGACACCACGCTGCAAGAAACAACGCAAATGTACGCGGCTGTGGACGGCTTAGGTCTTTTAAAAAGCCAAACCGATGGACGTGATTGGCAACCTCACAGCTTGGGTTTAAACGGACAAGTTCATCAATTAATAGCGGTACCAGGATTAGCCGATACGCCGGTTTTATGGGCGGCGACTACGCTGGGGGTGTTTCGCTCTATGGATATGGGTTTACGTTGGGAGTCGCTTTTAGCCGACCGAGTGGCTTATCAATTAGTCAGCTCATCCACTCAACCTGCGATGCTGTATGCCGCCACGGATCAAGGTGTTTATGGCATAGAAGCTAATGCTCAAAATATGTCATGGCAGGGGCTGGGCTTAAGTGATGAAATCGTGTTGTCATTAGCCATAGACCCACTCTTAGACACCTTGCTGTATGCGGGCACGATGTCAGGCAAGGTGTATCAAAGTGTGGATGGCGGACAACAATGGCAAGTCACTGAAACCCCATTAAATGCCCCTATCCATGACTTGTTATTCGTCAATATGGATGGATCAACCCGTTTATTAGCCGCCACAGAACAGGGCTTATGGTACCGCGACGCTCAGACCGATTGGCAGCCCAGCAGCCTCAATGTTTCAGTTCAACAACTCAGCAGGAATCCTCTCCAACCTTCACAACTGTATGCCGCCACGGCTAAAGGGGTTTTCAACAGCAGGGATCAAGGCACTATCTGGTCGAGTATCAATACAGGTTTGCCTATATTGCCCTTTAATGAAGTTGTATTCGGTGTCACTCGACCTCAGCGCATCTATGCAGCTAGCCAAGGGGCAGGCGTGTTTGTGCTGAATGTAGAAACATCCACCGAAGATACCGCATTAAGCTCAGGCGTGTTTAGCGCGAAGAACGCAGAACAGCTCAATGCTGTACCGACCCATTATTTTGCGGCATTGGATGCTGACATCATCAGACAATTGCCTGAGACAAGTTGGTCAGGCTTACGCAGTGAGCAACTCGCCTATCTTAGTGCAGAGGCTTTAAGTGGCTTGTCTCTCATGCAATTTGAACAGATTCCAGACAGCACTTTGTTTGGCTTGCATCCAGGAAATGTCCCCGGCTTATCCAACGAAATACTCGCTGAGATTTTGTTAAATAAACTGCCGTCATTGAATCAAACCTTATTGCAACGTTTAGATAGCACCACCCTCAGCCGTTTATTACAACAATGGTCTGAAGGCGGCGTGAGTGCAGGAGATTTAAGCCTGCAATTGCCAAACAATTGGCAATATGATGCTGCCACTCAAACTTGGTCTTTACCCGAAGGCGTATTTTTGAGTTGGCCAGAGACAACAAGCTTGAGCATTCGTCCTCCGGTGCCAGGGACAGGTGGAACATCCATAGATAATCCTCCATCTGATACCAATAAGACAGCTTCCACATCATTTTTTACAGATTGGCAGACTGAAATAGAAGCCGTGTTGGAAGCGAAAGGATTACAGGGTTTTGGGGTATCACGCACGGCAGAAGAGGTGTTACTGCTGAGTTCAAGCGACAGCACACATGCCTATTTATTAGCGCCTAATGGCTTAAGCCAAGGCTCACCGCAGGCGACATTGGATTGGCAATTAAACTCACGGGGGCAAGTCATACTCACCACCCACAAACATCGCGTCACCTTAAACCCCACCAGCCAATCATTGCAGCAGTTACAAGCGTTGTTAGGCGAATCAGGCAAGGTATGGCGTAATGCTCAAGGGGCAGTGTTGTTATACGATGTTAGCCAGGATATTCCTGTTTATCGTATGTTCAGCATTGCCAGCCCAGTGATTAAGCTCGCAGAATCCGCAGCACAACCGGGTATTCATCCACAAGAAGACGGCAGTTTTCAGATGGTGTATACCGATTTAAGCGCACAACAAGCACGTTCTGCGATTGTGCAACCACACGCCTTATTAGATGAGTTGTACCGTTTCGGTGCGGAATGGGCGGTATATCAAACAGAGGGTACTTGCCAAGTACAATTTGCAGGTGTGTCTTATGTACTACGCGCTCAAGCGAACTTACAAGTCGATACCCTAGCCCCTGAAGAAAAGCGGGCGACCTTTTTAAGCATTCACCAAGACAGCGAAGGCTTATTGTGGTTGGATTATGGCGTGCAATGGAAAGATTTATGGCTCAGCACTCGCTTGCAGGTGGAAACCGATAACCGCCGTCAGCCCCTGCAATCACAGGTCTGGTTAGAGCATTTTCGCTAAAACCCTATTTTTCATCCTATTTAGGACATCACTATGTCGGCTACGCCTGTTGAGACCGTTTATGCTTATCATCAACGCAGTAAACATCAATTACAACGCTATGCGGCAGGGCCCGATGGCCTAGATTGGGACAGCCAACCCAATCCTTTTCGACAATTTCAGGGGACGCAAAAAATCCCCTTAACCGTGCATACAGAACATCCCGATAGAGGCTTTGCTCAATTAGGTCAGCCAAACCCATCACCCGCCCCTCTCAACCTAGATAACCTAGGGCGCTTGCTGGAACTCTCGTTAGGCTTATCCGCCTGGAAAACTTATGGTAGCGGTGAAGATCGCTGGTCTTTACGCTGCAATCCTTCCAGCGGCAATTTGCATCCCACTGAAGCCTACCTCATCACACCCGCGCTCGAATCATTACCCGCCGGGGTTTATCACTACCACAGCTATGCCCATGAATTAGAGCTGCGCTGCGGTTTTGCCTCATCGCCTATGCCCGCAACAGGTGTGGCCATCGCCTTAAGCTCTATTCATTGGCGCGAAGCCTGGAAATACGGCGAACGCGCTTTTCGTTATTGCCAACATGATGTCGGACATGCTTTAGGCGCTTTAAGCTATGCGGCGGCAGTACTCGGCTGGCACATTGCATTTGATGACACCTGGGCCGATGCGGATATCGCCTCATTATTAGGTTTAGAACGCGCTGAAGATTTCGCAGATGCCGAGCGCGAAGTCCCCGATTTATTGCTGTGGATCAATCCACAACCCGCACAAGCCTTCAGTGTACCCAGCCCCGCAGCGTTGCTCAGTGCCGCCGACAAAGGTTCATGGTCAGGACAAGCCAATCGCTTAAGCGAAACCGTTGATACTTGGGTCGCCATTGAATTAGTCCATGCTGCCGCCATCAAACCCGCTACGCCTGCCATCGAATATGTGCCCGACACTTGGTCTCAAGCCCTGCCGTGTAGCAGCACAGCACGAGCGACAGATTTAATTTATCAACGCCGCAGTATGCAAGCTTGCGATCCTCGCATCGCTCTTCCGGTAGACGCTTTTTTTCGCATCATGGATGCCTTACTACCTCGCCTTGAAGCCACACCGTGGTCGGCTTGGCCTTATCCACCCCGCCTGCATTTACTGCTGTTTATTCATCGAGTTAAAGGTTTAATGCCGGGACTCTATGCTTTAGGGCGACACAGCACGGGCATCCAGCAAATGCAAACCACTTTTGATAACCCTAAATTCACTTGGAAAAAACCGGATAACTGCCCCGAACATCTGCCGCTGTATCAATATCTTGTCGGCGATGCCAGCAATGCGGCTCGCTTGTTTTCTTGTCATCAAGACATTGCCGCAAACGGGGCTTTCAGCGTGGGGATGTTAGTCGAATTTGATGCGGCGTTAGAACAAGGTGCTTGGCAATACCGCCGCCTGTTTTGGGAAGCGGGTTTATTAGGACAAGTGTTATATCTGGAAGCCGAAGCCGCAGGGATGCAAGGCACAGGCATCGGCTGTTATTTTGACGATGAAGTACATCAATTATTAGGCATTGACGGCATGGCCTTACAGAGCTTGTATCATTTTACCGTCGGCAAGGGGCTGGTAGACAAACGCCTACAAACCCTGCCGCCTTATGCGCACTTAGAACGATAAATCTAAGAAGCTGGAGTACTGGTGAATTGCACGCGATAAACACCGTCTTCCAAGCGCACCCATCCGCGTTGTTCCAACGGTGTGACGTACTCTTGTAACCACGCTTCAATGGCTTGTTCTAATTGTCCAGCTGTCATTTCGCCCTGCATTTCAAGCAACCACACCTTCAATATCTGCTCTACTAAGGTTTTATTCATATCGAGCTTGATGTCCGACTGCAATAACTGCAAAAGCGCTGTGATATTGCCGGGATTATCATCGCTGACAGGATTGACTTGCAGGTGCACATGCCCGCTTAAATCGCCCTCGCTGCTGTGCAATGCTAAGGATTTAAAATGCAAAGAAGGCTGATGACTGAGAAAGGGTTTTGCTTGACGCAACATAAACATAGGTAACATAAAACGTTGTTGCAAAGCTGGTTTTTTCAAAATATCCAGAAGTTCTTGCACAATACGCCAATCCAACTGTTGCCCGTGAAAAGTGAGTTCCAACCGCTCAAACTGTTGCTCCCCCGCTTGTAGTTGCGGCACTAATAAACGCCCTTCCACATTCAATAAATCCCCCTGAATTTGTATATCCAGTTTCAACTCAGGTGCTTGTAACTCAGCGTCCGCTTGATGCTGCAAAGCCACTTGCACTTGTTCCGGCTGCACTTGAGCCTGCGCTTTAAACGTCTCCTCATCCAGCATTTGCCCTTGCACCTGAATCTGCGCATTCAGCGAGCGTACAGGATAAGCCGACTGCGGTATCTGCCATAGCGGTACGCTCAACTGGCCCTCCACTTGCTGCGTCGCCATATGCGCCGTGAACTGTCCTTGCACAGCGGGAAGCTGGTTTTCATCAGGGCGTGGCACCACTAGATTGAACAACACCTGTCTGGCTGCCGTGATTTGAGTTTGCACCAGCGGCGTACCCACATCGCCTAAATAGGTCTGTAATTGCTGCTGCAACACCTCATTCAAACCCACCACCGTGTTGATATTGACTGCTTTTAGCGGTAACAAACCGTGATCGATCTGATGTTGTAACTCAACCTGTCCCTGATTTTTCTGCCATAGCATGTGACTACTCGCCGTAGAATTCAGCCAGCCACGTTGATGCTGACTATCTTGTGATGACACAAAAGGGGATTGTGTCCATTGCTGGTAGAGTTGCGTGAATTGTTGTTCCGCAAAAACGCCGGTGACATAAGGAATACCCACGCCTAATAAGAGCAAAAAACCAACACCGAGAAATAGCACAGTACGCATAAAAAATCCTTTTTTGAAGTGAATAAGGGCATTTAGTGGAACAAAAGGCGGATAGCGGTAGGTGATGACTGAGGTTATTAAAAGTCTAAGCAGTCACAATTGACGTTTTTAATTAGTCGCCGCGTCACAAACCCCCTATCATCTTCCGCCCATGAGCATTTTACTCTTTTGTCTAGTCGGACTGGGTGCAGGTTTTATCGCAGGCTTATTTGGCATCGGCGGTGGTTTGCTGATGGTGCCATTGCTAGTATTTTTGTTTCAACAACAAAATATTTTGCCAGAAATCATTGTTCACCTCTCCGTCGGCACTTCTCTCACCATTATTATTCTCACCTCGACCTTGTCTACGTGGGCGCACCATCAACATAAAGCTGTGCTGTGGCCATTGGTTAAACAACTCGCACCCGGTTTAATGTTCGGCGCGGGCCTAGGCGCAGGGTTAGCCAAAGCCTTGCCTGGTAGCGCACTCAGTCAAATTTTTGGTGTGTTTGAAATCACCATGGCGGTGCTCATCTTATGGCATCGTCCCCCCGCTGCATCGCAAGGACAACTGCCCGGATTATGGGGTATGGTCTCCGCTGGCACAGGCATTGGAGCTGTCTCCGCCATCGTCGGCATTGGCGGCGGCAGCCTCACCATCCCATTTCTACTCTGGTGCCGTATTCAAATGCAGCAAGTCGTCGCCACCGCAGCCGCGTGCGGTGTGCCCATTGCTATCGCAGGCGCATTAGGCTTTTGGTGGATTGGCGGCAATGCGCAAGGCTTGCCTAGCGGCAGTAGCGGATACATTTATTGGCCCGGCGTTTTTGGCATTGGTTTGTTTAGCAGCTTAACCGCACCGCTAGGTGTGATGCTGGCACACCGCCTACCTTCACAACGCTTAAAGCAATATTTCGCCGTGTTTTTAATGCTACTCGGTGTGCATATGCTGTGCTTACCGTAGGGTTTTTCGGTATAATCCGAGATTTTTCAGGCTTATTCCAACTCGCATAAAACACAAGAGGACTTAAAACATGAGCGGTAAAAATAATGATGACTTGACCCACATTGCGATCTGGGGCAGTTTAATTGTCTTAATCCTAGTATTTATCGGTATGTTGTTTTTCAGCACCATGGACTTCTCTGGACAATCTCAAGAGATAGAACAACGCATGGCCTCTGCTCGTATTACCCCTGTAGGACAAGTCAATGTCGGTGCTGTACCTGTCGCAGCAGCTCCTGCTGCCAATGCAGAACCCAAAAGCGGCGAAGAGATTTACAATACCGTCTGCATGGCTTGCCATGCTAGTGGTGTGCTAGAAGCACCGATTCTGGGTGATAAAGCCACCTGGGCACCGCGTGTAGAAAAAGGCAATGATGTGTTAATGCAAAGCTTATTAAATGGTCTCAACAACATGCCCGCGCGTGGTGGCAATCCTGCTCTAAGCGACGACGAGTTGAAAGCCACCTTGGAATACATGCTGTCTAAATTGAATTAATTCGCATGACATCAGTGATGTCAGCTCAAGCATTAAGAGCTTTGAGCTAATACCATTCACGGGGCTTTTCCTCCGCATAAAAAACCGCTGCCATTGACAGCGGTTTTTTTATGCTTAGGAACGGGGATGACATAAGAGCAAGCACTGGGCGTAGGGTTTTTGTTGAATCTGACGTTAAACAAAGGCTCTATTTTGCGCTTAAAAATAGACTCAAGCGCTGAAAAACTTCATGCTATGTGCGTAAGGTGAATGTTCTCGTTCCCACGATCCAGCGTGGAAATGCAATGTGTGCCGCTTGTTTAGCACGTTCTAGGAGTTGTTGGCTTTATTGACGTAAAGAAAACTTGGTTTGAATGTGGGTAGTGATTTGGGTTTGGGTTTCTTTTTCTATCATTGAAATAGAGCTTAAAAGGGTAGCATTTCCTTTGTTCTAAAACATTCATTCTTAACATCATTTCTGTTGCGCCTATAGCTAAAGTACATCATTTATAGGCTTTCGATATAGCCAAGCCCAAGACTGCCAGTCCTTCAAGAACTAGCAGTCTTAACAACTGATATAATTTTGC
>JADGEH010000004.1 GCA_016744475.1 Thiotrichales bacterium
AAAATAGCTTCTATTTTCAATAAATCTTGCTTTTCTAAAGCTGATGCGGGGATAAAAAATTTATAAATATATTTTTCATTTTTATAAAACACGTCACCTTTAACGTGCATGTCTGAAGTTAAATTTAGCTGTATAGTTTTAAGTGCATGTTTGGTATCAATTTCACCAGCAATGAAAATATCCAAAAAAGACACGGAATTTTCCACAGGGGAGACTAATGAATGTGTATAGATAGAGTTATTTTCCTGATGTAACTTAACTTTAGTGACTTTATGAACATACATTGCATTTTGAACAATCACTTGTTTATTCTCCTGATTTATTCCAAATAAGAAAGAAGAGGTTTTTAAACCACCTTCATTTAATTACATTGTTCCATGTATTCTTCTTCAATCTTTACAAAATAGAACTGCCTTGATTACTTGTTTTTTATTACTTCAATAGTTGATTTAGCCATTTGGATGTAAATCTTTGTGGCTAAAGCCGCTGTCTTTTTAATGTTTTCTCTTTAAGTTGGGGTTTATTTTAGTGATTCATTTTGTGACGAATTATTTTTATATAAATACTATGATATTTTTAATCGCAATACAGGTTTTTCTACTAAAAACCAAGAGCATACTGCCATACATAATGCACCTATAAAGGCTAATAAATTGATCAACCAGGGGAATTCTGTACCAACATATAAAATGGAGATTTGTTGCAAAGGATAAGCATACAAATAAAGTCCATAAGAAAAATCACCATATTGACCCAATTTAGGTAGGTGTAACTGGTTGCTTAGCCCTATCCACAATATACAATATGATAAAAACAATAATGATATAAAGTTATAATAGATTGTTTCATTTAAGGTGATAGTAAGGAGAAAGAGAAGAATGAAAGTTTTTATATTAAAATCAATAGCCTTGCTATTAATGTAAAAAAAACTACCCAATAAGAAAGCTAATCCTAGATATACATGGTGTTTGTTTTTTAAAAGAAAAAAATTGTCTGGGTTATTTATAAATAAAAGAATCAATATTACAACTAATAAATTAAATACCTGTCTATTTTGAAATAAGCCTAGTATTCCTATAATGCCTACTATTACGTACATAGTTAATTCAATCGGCAATGTCCATAATGAACCATTTACGCCACCTTTCCACGGTAATTCTAAAAATACTCCTGGCAATCCAAAACTAATATCATTAAATAAAGTAATATTTCTATAAAAAAATAAAGATGTTTTATGGTGTTCAAGATATTGAATTGGTGGCAATGTAGTAAACATTAAACCAATTAATACACAAAATGAAACAGCAACAAATAAGGCCGGATAGATTCTTAATATTCGAGCTACAGCATACTTTATAATGTCATTTGTTTTACAAAAACTGGCGGTGACTAAATATCCAGATAGAACAAAAAACATCACTACACCAAGACCTGATAAACCTAGATGAAATGGAGATAAAGATATAAATAATAATGATATGGGGTCTTCAGTGTGCTTGCCAGCCGAGAGACTATAACCATGCCCCCACAATACAAAAAAAGCTCCAAGAAAGCGTAATGTAGCTATATTGTTAGCATGAGGCATTTTAAAAACTCACTTGGGTTTTTTTAGCGAACATCATTATATCTTTATATATATTTCCAAATTTCCAATGATAATAAATTCATTGTTTGTATTACCAGGATTAAAGCGGACTTTTGATACAAGAACATTTTCTGGAAAGCGCTGTCGTAAAAGAAGACCATCCACCATATTGACAGAACCATTTGAACGTAAGCTAGTATCTAATGATATAGAATATTCCTCAGAAAAAGTAATGTTTTGAGGTTTGCTTATATCATGTAATATACCAAAATAATATTTTCCAACGGAATGTTCATATTCATGAGATAAATTACAACTTCGCATATTAATTAAAACAATATCTCTTATAGATACAGGCGTATCCAAATCAAAAATAACTTGATTATCAATCCCTTGGGTTGAAAATAATTTATAAAAAGTATCGCTCTCGTCTGTTTCAATCAGTTTAAGGCTATGTGTTTGAAAAGTACTAATGTTTTGTTTTATGATGTTTTTTTCTTTAACTAAGTCAACAGCTAAAGATAATGAGTTTGTTTCATCTCGAAGGTTCAAACCACTAAGGTGAGAATTTTGTGATGCATAGCAGTTTGTTTGCTGTAAAGAATAACCACATTCTTTAGCAATGACTTCTAAAGATTCTACCGTATGCAGCCAGCGGTGCCCACTGAATCGCATACCATAATTTAATATATCTGCCCAAGTAGCTGAACCATTAGCATTAATCAGAAAACTATTTTCTCCAGACTTTTTATATGTTTCTGCTTCTGTTTGTGCACTTAAATAAAGTTTATCTAAATCTGGGCATAAAATTCTATTGATAGCCTTTATTTTTAAAGCCATATTGGATTGTAGTAATATATATATTTGCTCTGTCCTATAAAAATGCTCAATAACATCCTCAGAAAAAATACCCTCCAGCTTATTTTCCATTTCTTTAGGCCAAGGATATAGTAAATTCCAAGGTAGCACTTTGGGATGTTCAGGAATAAAATCAACATTTACAAAATCATCAAATACTCTATCGCCACACCCAAAATGTAAATACTTTAAATTTTGGACAATTTCTTTAGGCCATGGATTAGTCTTCCATAAACGTCTTGTAAAGCTAGACTCCATTAACTCTGTTAACCATGCAGGAGGAAGGACACTATTATTTTGGGTATCTGTCATTTTTGTAAAACTAATAGACATTAACTCTACATTTTCTTTGGTTTCAAAATTAGCTTTTATTTCAAGTGGCTGGTTTACATTTTTTAATAAATGAACTGGAATGGTTATTTTATAAAGACAGCTATCTCGATCTGCTTGAAACTCACCTTTTATGTCAGGGTGTTGATTTATGTTGGACAAATAAATAGAAGTTAAATGAGCACTTAATTTTTCCAAACGCCCATGAATAATCAATTGATTACTGATGTCTTCATTTTTTTTAGGTTTGAATAATGTTTGAGTGCATATACCGTCAACAAGTATGTTGGTATATATTTCTGTGATTTTATATTTACTGTCATTAGTAGGAAACATCATTATTTTGTCCTCAAGGTTTTTATAAAATGCTGTATTTTTCCTAAAGCTAAATTAGAATTTATTTCCTTAATAATAAGACCCTTTTTATATTTTTTGACTCTTTCTGGAGGTGCTCCTAGGTCAAATACAGCAATAGGAATATCTAGTAGCATAACTTCTTCAGTAACATAAGAAAAAGTTTCAGGCCAAATGGAAGGTAAAAATACTATATCAATAGCATATTTTTCCATTAAATTAGGCAATTCTTCATGTGTGTAGCTACCTGTATTGATATAGTGAATATCTTCTAATAGGGGTTCAGATGTGTCCCCCATTAATACTATTTTAATGTTCAGCGCATTTGCACGAATAGTATCTAACATTTTTTTGATAATATAAATACCCTTCACTTTATTGATATTGCCCAGCACCCCAATGACTATAAAATCACTGGTTTCTTTTTCTGGTAATGTAGGTCGTTTTTTGAATGAATTAACTTTATGAGGTATAAGCCTAATGCTTCCCGTATAGAGTGTTGGGTAGGTTTGTTTTATAAATCTTTGGGATGATTCTGAAAAGCAGATAATATCATCTGCTCTGTTTAAAAATTTAAGCCAAACTTTACGCCACTCATTCATTTTTAACTGTTTAGGCTCTGAAAATAAAAACTTAAAGTTATCTGCTGGGTGTTGAATTAAACAGTTTTCACAAAATAAAATATCTTGCGGAACATCACAAAAGTCATCCTTGTAATTCATTAAAGTATAAGATGGGCAAATGCTGAAGTAATCATGAATATAGATGGTTAAATGAAAGTCTGTTTTTTGTTTTTGTTCTAATAACGCATGAATAATTTCTAGCGGTTCAGGGTGAGTGACAAGCTCATTCATATATACAGATTCTATTTTAAATAAAGAGATAATATTGCTTATTTCTTCTGGATTTTTAACCTCCCAATCATAGTCTAGATTTTTGTGATTTAATAAAAGTTTGGTTTTTTGTTCTGCACGATTATGTATGAGAAAAAAAACAATATGTTTTTTTTCAGATAATTTATTTTTTATTTCATTTGAAAATTTATTTGCCCCTCCGCCCCATATGTGATCAATGATCAAACAAGGTTTTAGTGCTTGTGATTGATGCAGCATTTCATAATGAAGAAACTGACGAAAATATTTCACCGGATCATTTTTAATAAATTCCTGTACTAAATCATGATAAATAGGGTGTAATTTCCCAACTTTTTCAATAGCATTGTTGATCAATCTTTTCTTTTCTTCTGATTCAAAAGAGCCTCCATGTTTATGATATACAAATAGATTGGTTGCATGTACATTTCTGTAACCGGCATTATATGCTCGCATACACCAATCATTTTCTTCACCGTAACCACGGGGGAATTCTTTTACATTTAGGAAACCTATTTTTTTTGCGACGTGTTTATTAATACCCATACAAAAACCAACACCCGTTGGAATTTGAACATACGTGTCCTTTGGAGAGATAGAGAAAAAATAAGCGTCTATTTCATTCACTGACATGCCTTCCATTAGAGCATTATCTTCTGGCATGAGAGGGAAACTGCAAATAGTGGCTGCATTACTAAAAGGGGTAACTGAAGCGACTTGATCATTAGAAATAATAGGATACATAAGACGCTCTAGCCAATATGGTGGGACTACGGTATCCTGATTCAGGATAACAAAGTGGTGCTTAGTGAGCTGATACCCTTTGTTGACAGTTGATGTAAACCCCAGATTGGATTCATTGTTTACTAAAGAAAAATGTTTGTTTTCATGTGCTAATTTTGTTAAAAAGGGTAATACCCGTTCATCAGTGCTGTTATCATTTAAAATAAACACATTATATTCAATTAATGTATTATTTATAACAGATTGGAATAGGGGTTCTAAGAAATCATAACCATTAAATATAGGGATAATAATATCTATTTTTTCATTTATATAAAAATCCTTTTCTGTGTATTCAAAATGACATTTACTCTCTATAAATGAAAATGAAAAACCAGGAATTAAAAAATGATTATAGACATCACTTATTTTATTTTCTTTTTCTATCTTAATGCATAGCGCTAATAATTTTTTTAGCTCTTCATCATTAGGTTTTATTTTTAAAGCTTCAGATAGCCAATGTTGGCTATTTTTTGTATCCCCTGTTTGAAAAAAAATTTTACCTAAATTTGAACATGACTGAATATTTTTTCCATAAATACCGATGGACTTAAATAAAATATGTTTAGCGGCCTCAAATTCCCCATTTGAAGCATATACTAATGATAAAATGGATAATGATGCCTTGTTATTTTTCTCTATTTTCATTGCCTTAAAACAGGCTTCTTTGGCTTGTTTAAAGTGTCCAGATTTTAGATGAAAAATAGCTAAATTATTCATATCATTTATGAATGATTTTTTATCTATAGTATGTTTTTTTTCCATAGTTAATTCAATCTCAATCGAAAAGGCTTGATGATGGGTTCTTTATTAAAAAAACAACCATTTTTTTCTATTATGATACCTGTACATAATCGGCTGTCATATTTAGCTGATGCATTGCAGAGTGTTTTGCAACAAGACGTGGGCGATATGCAGATAAAGGTGGTTAATGATGGGGGGGATGATGAACATCAACTAAAAATTAAACGCATTATCAGCCAATTTCCCGCTAAAAATATTGAATTTTATAGCACTCCAGACGATGTTGGACTCATTGGCATCTTTAATACGTGTATCTCTCAGGCTATTGGTCTGTGGGTGCATATACTACACGATGATGATTTGGTTTTGCCAAGCTTCTATCAGCGCTTACAAGCAGGGTTAGAAAAAGCGCCTGAAGAAGTAGGCGCGGCTTTTTGTCGTCATGTGCATTTTGATGAGCGCGATCAGATTATTTATACCTCACCATTAGAACGGGAAACGCCGGGGGTGATTGATGATTGGCTAGAACGGAGTGTTATATGTAATCGTGTACAGCCCCCTGCTATGGTGATAAAACGCGAGGTGCATGAAAAACTAGGGGGATACCTCAAAGAGGCTAACATCGCAACGGATTGGGAGATGTGGTTGCGCGTTGCATCACATTACTCCGTATGGTACGAACCCACTATTTTAGCTAAGTATCGACGACATACCGCCTCTGCTTCATCTCAATCTCTGGCTCAGGGGATTCAAATGGCTGATACGCGCAAAGTCATTGAGATTGCACAAAGCTATTTACCCGCATCGGTTAAACCTTTAATCCCTCAAGCTAAACAACATTATGCGCAGTATTCATTAAATCTAGCTGAACAGTTTTTACAGCAAAAACATTATGATGGCGTGTTAGCTAACTTGCGTGAGTGCGTGTTATTTCAACCTAATACTCAGCTAAAAACGCAAATGAAAGCTTTTGTACATAATATCGCCCCCTTACAAGTGGCTGTCGATTTAGATACAGAGGCTTATCAGGCATTTATTCAGCAGTTAAGTGCTATTTCTGGGGTGAAAATGCCCTCATCTGTATTAAGCCAGAATGTACAAAAAATGCGCTATCAGTTTGCGCAAGATTGTTTAAAAATCCCTTCTATACAATTACCTACACGCTATCAACAATATTTACAAGCTTCATTGAAAGCCTTTCTCAACACAGAATTACATATCTATCCTTTAGTCAAACAGGAAAAAAACTTTGCTCAGCAAGTACTAAAAATCTGGTTAAAAAAACCTCAAGTCAATGCTCATTTACTGGTGGTGATGCTGTATTACCCAGCTTATCAATTGCCATTGAAAACTTGCTTTAGTTTGGAGTTACCCTCTTGGTGGATCAGTGATTTTTTCTGGTATTTGTTAAAACCACCTCGTTTGTTCGGAAAAGTAGGTGAAGCGAACAAATATTATGCTTATGTTGCGGAATTACTCACATTGCTGGTGGGTCATGCGCAGCAAAATCCGCAGCAAGCATTATGGCAACAATTAGCACAATATATTGCTGATGAGGTGTCATTCAGTATGCTGTATTTTACCCCCGCCTCTACTTATCCCGCCCCGGTGTTAAGGGCGCGTGCGGCTTTATTACAGTTTGCGGCTCAACTGCGAGGATGGTCATTGGCTTGGCGGCCTCAGCCTCAGCAGCGGGACAAAGTTCGGGTAGGTATATTAGCCAAACATTTTGCCCCAGGAACGGAAACTTTTTCTACGCTGCCATTATTTGAAGCTTTGGATAGGCAACAATTTGAAGTGTTTTTGTACGCTACACAGTCACAACCGTCTGCTTTAGAAGATTATTGTCAGGAAATGACCGATAAATGGACGGTATTACCTGCGGATACTTCTTTAGCTGTGCAACAGATACGCGAAGATGCCTTGGATGTGATGTTGTTGGGTACCAATGTGACTGCCAGCGGTCAGGGCGGAACGGCCTTAGCTCTGCATCGTTTGGCTCGAGTGCAAATCACCAATTTTGCTTCGCCTGTCACAACGGGGTTTTCCTTTGTGGATTACTACTTATCAGGCACTTTATTAGAGTCCGCCGATAATGCCGTTCATTACACTGAAAAATTATTGCGCTTAGAAGGTGCAGGCTATTGTTTTTCTTATCAAGCCGTTTCTGAGCCGTCCAGCCATATCAGCGTGCCAAGCCGAGAGGATTGGGCAAAAAATCCAGATACTGTGGTCATGATGTCGGGTGCGTTTATCCTGAAAATCATCCCTGAAGTGCTTGAAACCTGGGCACGTATTTTGGCGGCTACGACAGATACAGTCTTAGTCTTGTATCCTTTTGCACCCAGTTGGATAGACGGTGCCGAACGCTTGGCTACTGCTTTTACTGAGCACCTGCAAACGGTCTTAAAACGTCACAAAGTAGCCACAGAGCGCTTGATTATTTTGCCCCCTTTGGCAGGGCAACAGGCTGTACAGGCTTGCTTACGCCAAGCTGATCTCTATTTAGACTCTTTTCCTTATTCTGGTTCGCATTCAACAGTGGATGCCCTGTTGGCAGGCATTCCTCCGGTCGTCATACAGGGTCAGTGTGTGCGCTTTAATCAAGCCGCCGCCGCTTTAATGGACATCAATTTGACAGAGTGTATTGCTGAGGATGAGCACGCTTATGAAGCTTTAGCTATCAAGTTGGCAGAAAATCCAGAATGGAGAATTCAACTGGCTGAATATATTCAAGAAAAAATGCGAAAAACACCAAGATTTCTAAATAGTCAAGACTATGGGGAACAATTAGGAAAAAGGTTGTTAAATCTACCTGAACTCCAATGACCTCAAGATTTTTATCATTTCTTGCATATATTCATATACGTGACGAAAAATCGCATCAATCTTGGTGCTGTTCGCTACGGCGCTTTCCCCGCAAGTCAGTCTAATCAGGCAAGAGAAGCCCTTTGTCAGAGGCAAAAACCTCAAAAACTCACCTCGTTTCCAAATGTCAATGGAGTCATCTCTAAAATAGAAATAATTTTTTCGTGCTTTGATACGCATCCTTTATGGCTGATGTGTCAAAATGCTTGATTATTTTCATATTCCATTGACGCTAACATAAGAAAGAACCCCTACCGCATGTTGCGACCTCGCCAACTCAGCCATCTCTTTTCTATTTATCAAACCTTGGTCAAACATGGCCTTGATGAATTGATCCCCGTCACGCGGGCGTTACCCATTTTGCGTTTGTTTTTGTTTCTCACTCCCGCTTACTGGCAACGCTGTGCAGATACACCTCGTGGTTTACGTATCCGTGAAGCACTTGAGGAATTAGGGCCTATTTTCGTTAAATTCGGGCAAATTTTATCTACGCGCCGTGACTTATTGCCCGATGACATTGCTTTGGAATTGGCTAAATTACAAGATCAGGTAAAACCGATCTCCAATCAGCAGGCTTGGGATATTTTGCACAAGGCTTATGGTTGCGCACCGGACGTGATGTTTAAGGTCTTTGATCCCGATCCTCTAGCGGCGGCATCCATTGCCCAAGTGCATACTGCACGCTTGTCTAGTGGTGAAGAAGTGGTGGTGAAAATCGTGCGCCCAGGCATTGAGAAGCGCATTAATCGTGATATTGAAGTGATGTATTTATTGGCTGAACTCACCCAAAATTATTGGGCAGATGGTCGTCGTTTGCGCTTAGTTGAAGTGGTCAGAGAGTTTGAGCGACATATTCATGATGAATTAGATTTAATGCGCGAAGCGGCTAATTGCGCCATGCTTAAACGCAATTTTGATGATTCAGATTTGCTCTATATCCCCAAGGTTGAATGGGATTACACACGCAGTAATGTGATGGTGTTGGAACGCATTTATGGCATTCCTATCAGTGATATAGCGCGATTAAAAAAAGAGAAAGTCAACTTACGGCGCTTGGGTGAGTTAGGCGTGGAAATCTTTTTTACACAGGTGTTTCAAGATAATTTTTTCCATGCCGATATGCATCCCGGTAATATTTTTGTGGATGCGACAAATCCTGATTATCCTCATTATATTGCGGTAGATTTTGGCATCATGGGGGTGTTGAATAAGGCGGATCAACATTATTTAGCCGAGAATTTTTTAGCCTTTTTTAATCGTGATTATCACCGCGTGGCAGAGCTACATGTGGTATCGGGCTGGGTGCCAGGTAATACCCGTATCGAAGATTTTGAAAGTGCGATTCGTACTGTGTGTGAGCCGATTTTTAATCGTCCATTAAAAGAGATTTCTTTTGGTTTAGTGCTCATGCGCTTATTTCAAACCGCCCGACGTTTTAATATGGAAGTGCAGCCGCAATTGGTGTTATTACAAAAAACTTTCTTAAATATTGAAGGTTTAGGGCGGCAACTTTATCCTGAACTGGATTTGTGGCAAACCGCCAAACCCTTCTTAGAACGCTGGATGCGCGAACGCTTAGGCGGACAGGCGTTGTGGCACAATGTACGAGAAGCCGCACCGCAATGGATAGAAACATTGCCCAAATTGCCCAATTTACTACACCATACTTTGGAGCAAATGCAGCATGGGCAACACCAACAGCAGCAAATGTTGCAACAACTTAAATCACTCGAAAAAACCGTCAAAAATAATGGTCAACGCCATTCTTTAAATATAGGCGGAGCGACATTATTATTAAGTGGAGTTTTGATTTTGGCGTTAGAAAATCTATCCGTCACACAAATGCCATTGATTGGGGCGCTATTAGCAGGCGGGGGATTGGCGATTTTTTTATTAACATGGCTGAGCGATAGTTAATGACAGTTTGTTTAGGACATGAAAAAAATCATTAAAAATGCTTGTATTTTGCCCATGCTACTTGCACAATCATTGACGAAAAAACTCAACTATGTCCCCGAATTTGAGATCGATATCGGTCTTAAAACTAAAATCAAGGCAAACCACTTGTCTTGCTTTTTTATGACGTTAATTAACTATCTTGGAGGTTGTAATCCCATGGCTAAGCAAATTGTAAAAACTCCTTTGGCTCTGGCTGTTAGTGCTGCATTGAGCATTGGCGGTATGACTATCGCAAGCAATGTCAACGCTGACAGCAATCCTTTCGGTGCCACTGATCTGACTGGCGGTTACATGAATGACAGTCATGGTAAAGAAGCCGCTGAAGGAGTCAAAGAAGCGGCTAAAGAAGCTGCTGAAAAAGGCAAAGAAGCGGCTAAAGAAGCTGCTGAAAAAGGCAAAGAAGGCAAATGCGGCGAAGGCAAATGCGGCGGAGATATGGAAAAAAGTGACAGCGATGATGATAAAGGTAAAGAAGGCAAATGCGGCGAAGGTAAATGCGGCGGTGCTAAGTAAGTAACGACGAGGCCCTAGCTATGACTTATCCAGTTCATGGCGCGGGTCTGGGACTCCGGCGAGGCCACTTGATGGACTCGCTGGAGGCTCAATACCCTGCGCAAGTTGGTTTTCTTGAAGTGGCCCCTGAAAATTGGGTGGGCGTTGGCGGACGTTTAGGTAAACGTTTTCGCGGTTTTACTGAAGCCCGCACCCTGGTTTGCCACGGACTCTCCCTCAATCTTGGCGGTTTTTCACCGCTCGATGAAGCTTTTCTCAAGCGCTTAAAACAGTTTTTCCATACCCATCAAATCACTTGTTACAGTGAACATCTCAGCTATTGTGGCGATGAAGGACATTTGTATGACCTCATGCCGATTCCTTTCACTGAAGATGCCATCAAGCATGTTTCTGCCCGCATTCGTCAAACACAAGACATTTTAGAACAACGCATTGCCGTGGAAAACGTCTCTTATTATGCGGCACCAGGGCAAGAAATGTCTGAAATAGACTTTATTAATGCAGTGATTGATGAAGCCGATTGTGACTTACTCATTGATGTTAATAATATTTATGTCAATAGTGTGAATCATGGTTATGATGCCGATGCCTTTCTTAAAGCCCTGCCGGGTGAACGGATTATTTATGGGCATATTGCCGGACACCACAATGAAGCGGAAGATTTGATTGTGGATACGCATGGTGCAGATATTGTTGATCCTGTTTGGCGCTTATTGCATGTGGCTTTTGAGGCTTTTGGCGTATTTCCTACGCTTTTAGAACGTGATTTCAATATCCCACCCTTACCAAGCGTGCTCAAAGAAATCAATATGATTTCTGATATTCAGCAGCAATATGACTTGAACAACACCACAGCCCATACCGCTCATGCCTGATTTTATCCAACAACAACGTGCATTTACGGCTTATATTCGTGATCCAGAAGAAAACCCATTGCTAACAGATGTGCCTCAGCAACGTATGGCTGTTTATCGGGAGCTATTTTATAACAATGTGCAAGGATTGCTCAGTAGCACTTACCCGGTTTTGCATAAAATATTGCCCAGTTCGCAATGGCATTCTTTGATACAAGATTATTTTTCGAAACATCAAGCGCATACGCCTTTATTTCCGCAAATGCCCAAAGAGTTTTTACGTTATCTGGAAGATGAGCGTATTCCTCAAGCAGAAGACCCTGCTTTCTTATGGGAACTAGCCCATTATGAATGGGCTGAATTGGGCGTATCTATTGATACCCGCGAAGTGGCTTGGAATGCCGCCCCGCCTGAAGATGTTTTAACGCATTCTCCGCGTCTGAGTCCTTTGGCTTGGGTGTTTGCTTATCGCTTTCCTGTGCATAAAATTAGTCTTGATTATCAACCGACTGAAGCTCCAGAAACGCCGACCTATCTAGTCATTTATCGCACACCGGATGATGAAGTTAATTTCATGCTATTAAACCCCGTCAGCGCACACTTGCTGAATTTAATAGATGAAGGGCAAGGACAGCTTAACGGGCAAAACCTGCTGCAAAAAATATGTGATGAACTGCAACATCCTAAGCCCGAAGTAGTGATTCAAAGCGGCATAGGTTTACTGCACGATTTTTATCAAAAATCCATTTTGTTATGAGAACCTAATATGAGTCATCCCTCTGACGCGCTTGACAGTGAAGATACCTCCTTGAATGAATCTTCCTCCACCAAAGCACCTTTACCGCTATGGCGAAAATGGTTATTAGGCATAGGGATATTGCTCAGCATGGTGGGACTTGTGTTATATGGCGTGGCTGCTTTGACGGATAGTCCGCCCACCGTGACGACCGCCTCATCGACTGAGAGCACACCCGGTTTTAGAATCCAATCAATGCCTCCGAGTTCCTTTAGCTCTGATTCGCTCAATTCCAGCACAGACTACCCCGCCTTACCACAAACCCCCGCAGGTATTGCTGTTGGCGATTGGTCAACCTTGTTTATGAAGCTAGGTTTTAGCTTTGTCGTCGGTTTTGCGATTGCTTATGCGGTGTCCGGTTTTTTAAAAATAGCTTTGTTTGTTGCAGGCACAGCGTTTTTATTATTATTTGGTTTGCAATACATCGGCTTAATTGAAGTGAACTGGCAAAACATGGGCGGTTATTACGATAACTTCATTGTGTGGTTGCAACCTCATATTGGCAATTTCCGTGATTTTATCAGCAGTAATTTACCCTCTTCGGGTTCAGCCGCAGTGGGGTTAGTGGCTGGCTTTAAGCGCTGATGGCCAATTTTAAAACCCATCTTGGCGTTGCCGCCATTGCCAGTGGTGGGCTATCTACCCTGTGTTTGGGAGCCGGTTTAGCTACTCCACAACAAGTGGTCGTGTTGACCATACTGGGTAGTGCAGGCGGTATTTTGCCCGATATTGATTTAGACCATTCCAGTCCCACCAAAATCATGTTTACCGCATTAGCCTTATTGGTGGCTTTTTTTGCCTTGTTTAGTAAATCAGCCACTTATTCATTACTGGAATTATGGTTGCTGTGGGGCGCTTGTTATTTCTGCATTCGCTATATGGCTTGGCGCATCTTTTCTGATTTAACCTCACATCGCGGCATTTATCATTCTCTCGTCGCTGCATTATTTTTCTACTTTTTGACCACCACCTTGGCCTATTACTTATTTGATTGGAATCCCGTAGCTGCTTGGCTGGCGGGTTTTCTGGTCTTTTTTGGCTACATGGTACATTTGGCTTTAGATGAAATATACAGCGTCGATTTTTCTGATAAACGTCTGAAAAAATCCTTTGGCACCGCCTTAAAACTCATTGATCCGCGTCATTTAAAAAACTCCGTCTTAATGAGTTTCGCCGCCGTGTTAGTCTTTTTTATGACCCCCGACTTCAGCTACTTCTGGGATGTACTCAGTGACGGTAATACCTGGGGCACACTAGCCAGTCGCTTATTGCCACAGGGCAGTTGGTTTGAGTTTTAATAGCCCGCTATTTGCCTCAAAAAACCGAAAAAACAGCCTCAAAACCACACCTTTTCGCTGCGATGCCTACCCCATCGCAGCAAGTCTAGTAAATACAAGGACTTTATCTGATGGCTACCCGTAAAACCACAAAAAAAACCTCTCTTGCCACCCACTTAATGCTCACAGTTTTATCCTTAATTGTGGCCGCTATCGCTTACAAGCAGATTTTCCTCGTGAGCCAAGTGTCCAGCACCATTCCTCAAGAAGGTTTAACCCAAGCTTTGCAACGTTGCGTGCAAAATAATTTAACCCCGCAAATGCTAAAACAAGGCTGGGCAGGAGAGCAACTGAACTCGCAGCTAAACTTTGATGTAAAAAGTCTATTAGGTGACATGTTCAGTCAAGTTTCACAAAATTTGATGGACACTACAATCACACAAAACTACATGACTGAAGTGAAAGTGATGAAAGTAGATTGGTTTGGTAAGCAAGCGCAAATGCGCGTGACAGGTTCTATTGATTTAACCTCAAAAGCCCCCGTCATTGGCAGTATAAAAGCGCAAAAAGATTATCAGACTCAAGTATTTAAACGTGATAACAGTTATTATTTTGATACGTTATCCATTAAAAAACGTGATTCCCAACAATGGGATGAATGGACTTGTGCGCAGACTTTATAACCCCTCATCAGGAGAACTCTCTGTTGTGAAAAAACGTGCGCTGATTACAGGTATCACGGGTCAAGATGGTGCTTATTTAGCTGAATTTCTGATCCAAAAAGACTATGAAGTACATGGTATTAAACGCCGCACTTCTTTATTCAATACAGATCGCATCGATCATCTTTATCAAGACCCCTCAGAATCTAATCGTAGTTTAATTCTACATCATGGAGACATGACAGATTCTAGCAGCTTGATTCGCATTATCCAGCAAGTACAACCGGATGAAATCTATAATCTAGCGGCTCAAAGCCATGTGGCAGTATCCTTTGAAGAACCCGAATACACTGCTAATGCCGATGCTTTAGGCACTTTGCGCTTATTAGAAGCGGTTAGAATTCTTGGTTTAGAGCATAAAACCCGCTTTTATCAAGCTTCAACCTCTGAACTATTTGGCAAGGTTCAAGAAGTGCCACAAACTGAAACCACGCCCTTTTATCCACGTTCACCCTATGCTGCGGCTAAATTATATGCTTACTGGATTGTGGTGAATTATCGTGAAGCCTATGGTATGTATGCTTGCAATGGGATTTTATTTAATCATGAAAGCCCCGTGCGAGGAGAAACCTTTGTTACCCGTAAAATCACCCGCGCATTAGCACGCATTAAACTGGGACTACAAGATTGTTTATATTTAGGCAATATGAATGCAAAGCGTGATTGGGGACATGCTAAAGATTATGTAGAAATGCAGTGGTTAATGTTGCAACAGGATTCGCCGGATGATTTTGTCATTGCTACTGGAGAACAACATTCGGTGCGAGAATTTGTCTCATTAGCCGCTGAGCAATTAGACATAGCACTGCATTGGCAAGGCGAAGGCGTTGATGAAAAAGGTTATGATGCTGCTGGACGTTGCATTGTGGCGGTCAACCCACGTTATTTCCGCCCAACCGAAGTAGAAACCTTGCTAGGTAAACCTGAAAAAGCAAAACGAATATTAGGCTGGACACCTAAAATTTCATTTGCTGAATTGGTGCAAGAAATGGCTGCTGCGGATTTACAAGAAGCACAGCGCGATGCTTTAGTACAAAATAAAGGATTTAAAACCTTTAATCATCACGAATAGTTGTACTAAAAATAAAAGTAAGCCTTATTAGGTAGACATTGAAGCATTCTTGTCTGCTAATAAGACTTAGCGCGTGGAACAAGTCTTTGATTTACACACCGCCCCACTGCTTTTCACCACAGCGGATAAGTCTAATACTGAGTGATTTTTCATGAAGGATTTTGACTTAAATTATCCAGCTTTTCTTTTTCTTCATTTTCTATGCATAAGGTTGAAACCTTCGCCTTTCAGGCGAACAGATTTATCTCTGATGTTTTACAATAAAGCATGGAATATCGTTATGGAAGCCACACAGTTTACAATATTGAGTACCACTTTGTGTGGGTGACGAAATATAGATACCAGATTTTAACGGGTGATATAGCACTCAGGGTAAGGGAGCTTGTTAGACAAACCTGTGAAGCGTTTGAAATCCGGATATTGAGTGGTGTAGTGAGTAAAGATCATGTACACATAGTGGTGTCAGCTCCTCCAAATATGGCTCCAAGCGAAATAATGAGGAGGATAAAGGGACGTAGCGCAAGAAAACTGTTTGAGGAGTTCCCCAAGCTAAAAAAACGGTATTGGGGCAAGCACTTTTGGGCAAGAGGCTATTTTTGTGTGTCTGTAGGGCAAATGACAGAAGATATGATTAAGCGCTATTTGGAACACCATTTTGAAGCAAACTCCGACGACAATTTTAGAACAGAAGGCAGAGAGCCACCAAATTAACAGGGCTTATTCGCCCTGTATCCCGGCTTTCAGCCGCCAAATCTCTAACCCACCCGTCTTTTAGCGGGTGGTTGTTTAGCCCAGCGCTCTTGTGACCAAGCCTCTTCTCCCCAAGCCACTGTCTCATCCTGCTCAGGATTATCCGTTAAACTGAACGTGTCATCATCAATATCTTCATCATTCTCATCGTTATCTAACACTTCCTCAGCCAATACTTCGAGAGGATCGACATCACTTAAATCATCTTCTGAAGTAAAGTTTTCATCCAGGTCTGTTTCACTGAACATATCATCACTGGGTAAAACATCGTTATCTATTGCTTCGATGCTATCTTGAGGTGGATAGAGTGCTTCATCTAGTTCGTTAGTGTCATCTGAATCTGTGCAGGTGATGTCAGTTTCATCCCCTGGTTCTATTTCAATGCTGTCATCCATTACGTATTCATCAGATATTTCAGCGTCTATGTCTTCGTTATTATAGGCGGCTGTTTCATCCGCGCTGTCTTGTACATCCCATTCTTCTTCACTATCTGTCTCGGCTTCTATTTCTTCCATATCTTCTGATGTGACTTCATCAGAATCATATTGCGCGTCCCATTGTTCTTCTGCTTCAGGTGCGTCATCCCATTCAGCTTCATCAGTCGCTTCAGCCTCTATCTCTTCCATGTCATCCGGCGAGGTGTCATCAGAAGCATATTGTCCATCCCACTGCTCTTCTGTTTCAAGGGGCTCACCATCTTGTTCAGATTCATCAAATAGTTCGGTGACTTCTTCGGTGCCATTAATACCATCTATTTCAGTCATTTGTTCTATGTCAGCTACTTCCAAGCAAGTGTCGTTATGAGCTGTGTCAGTATCGACATCCTCTGTCTGATTTGATGAGGTGTCATCTGTCATTTCAAGTTCTTGAGGTGCTTGTTCAGAGATATTAACCTCTTCTTCACTCACCAGGTTATCCACTTGTGCTACATCTGCGATGTCTACTACCTCTTCACTTTGAACTATAGCTGCACCACTGTTTTCATCACTCTCAATTGCGGTTGTATTATCATTATTCTTATCTGCATTTTTAATCTGCCAACGTAGGCTTTGTAATACTGTTTGTAAACCTTCTTCAATAGTGGGGTGGTAATAGGGCATTTTTAATAAATCAAACACCGTTAATTCTTGTTCTACAGCCCAAGCCAATAAATGCGCAATATGTTCTCCGCGAGGAATGGCTAAACTAGCCCCTAGAATTCCACCTCTGTTTTTATCGGCATAAACACGCATGATACCTTTGTCATGACTCATTAATACAGCGCGGCTTTGGCGTTGAAAATTAAGTTCTCCCACCACAACATCATCGCGGGTTTGAATATCCTCCCAACGCATACCAATTTGAGCAATATTAGGGTCTGTGAAAATAATGGATAAAGGAATACGGCGTGGAAAACTTTGCACTTCATGAGTAGCGTTGTAAGCCACTATGCGGCCTTCATCTCCCGCTTCGTGCATCGTCATGCTCTCGCCAGTAGCATCGCCAGCGAGGAAAATAGGATAGTCGCCCAGTTGTAAGGTATTTGGATCAAATAGGGGTAAACCGGCTTCATCCCATTCTAATGATAGGTTCTCCAGCCCTAAGTAATCCAGATTAGGTCGTCTACCCGCTGTAATCAGTAGTTTCTTGACTAAGGCACTGGTATTTCCACTGTGTATGCGCAGCCAATCACCTTGGATTTCAATTTTTGTGTCTTTACCCAACCAGTAATGAAATTCATCAATTAACAATTCTCCAGCGGCTTTTTGTACGACAGGATCGCTAATACCTCCAATGTCATCCTCTAAATCAAAGCCTGTGATACGCACGCCTAAACGACTTAAAGCCTGTCCGATTTCTAAACCCACAGGGCCTAATCCCACGATGGCCATATCACTGGGTAAATCATCTTGTTCAAATAATTCATCGGTAGTGAGGATGTAATCTTGAAAACCTTCCCAAGCCGTTGGTAATACGGGGGATGAACCTGTTGCAATAATGATTTTGTCAGCACGAATGTATTCATCATTGACTTCCAATACATTGGGTTCAACAAAACGTGCATAGCCATTGATGCGGTTAGCTTCAGGAATTTTTAGCAACCCACTCAGTACTCGCGCAATGAAACGATCACGTAAATCGCGCACATGACGCAAAACTTCAGGGATATTCACCTGTAAATTTTCTGTACCCAAAATGCCTGTTTGCGCAAAATAATGGCGGCGATGAAAGTCTTCAGCCACTTGCAGCAGAGTTTTGCTCGGCATACAACCACTGCGCACACTGGTCGTACCATGCGCACCACCATTGATGAGAACAAAATTGCCATCAGTCGCGTCCCGCACTGTGGGTGTGGCGTATAAACCGGCAGAACCGGCACCAATAATGGCTACTGCAACGTGTCTGTTGATATTCATGGGTTCTTAGTCATATAACATAGCTTGAGGAAATGGGGTTTTAGGCTCTGTTGACATTTGGATAATGGCGGCTTTTTGATCTTTTTTACGCCTAGCCGTGTTGGTTTTTGGCTGGCAATGGGGAGCATTGCGGTGCAAAAACCGCCTTGCTAGACGCAATCCTCAAAATCCATCTCATCCCCAAATGTCAACAGAGCTTAGGAAGTGAATATATCTTCAATCCGTTCAGCAGTGAGAATATTCGCAGCCCATTGCATGAGTTTTTCATTGGATGCTTGATGGATTTTTTCTTGAACAAAGGCAGGGGTTGATTTGAATTTTGTATTAAGTTGTTGTAATAGCATATCAGCCAAGCCTTGATGCAGCCCTTCTTGATGTCCTTCTTGATGTCCTTCTTGCCATCCGCCTTGGTAGGAAGGTAAATCACTTATTTTAGTAGCACTCAACATATCGGTCTCCTCGCGTAATATGTTTTGCAAGTTGCGGTTGCTAGATAAAATCTCTAGCATTGTCCAATATTCTCTAAATCCCGATTCATTATCTTTTAATAGTGCTTTTAAGCGTTGAAGAATCTGTCTCACAACGTAGCGTGCATCTTGGCCTTTGAAGTCGCATAAGATAGCCAGTACCAAAGCATCGGGGGTATTGTGTTGTAGAAAGGTTTGGCAATCAATGCTACGCATATCCAACAATTGATAACGATAAGATAAATTTTCTTCATCTATTATGGAATGCATACGTAATGTTTGCGAACCGATATAAATCACATATTGATAAATGAGTTTATCAGGATAAGCTAAAGCTATATCAACACGATAACGCAACATACGCAAAGGCATTTGAAGGTGATTGTCATTTTGTACTTCTATATGTAAAAGATAATCTTTAGGTGCTTTTACATGCAATAGTAAATCAGCGCGACGGTCTTCTACTCTTTGAAATTCTGTATCTAACAGTTCCGCTTCACTCACTTCTAAATTAAACAAATAGACAGCCATATCCAAAGCAATATGTTTTAAGAGGCTTTTAGAGACGACATCTTTATTCCCCATCAGGGCTGGATGTCCATCGATAAAGCTCGCAAAGCTTCTGTGCGTTCGCGGGTTAATGCTGTTTTAGCTTCAATCATGGCAATCTTTTCGTCCGTAATGCGACGATAAAAATCAGCTATAAAGGTGGCATTGCTATCACGAAAAGCCAGCCACTTTCTTTGTGCCGCTAATAATTTTTTGCGCTGCTGCTTATCCAATTTGTTTTTGAGTGCTGTGTAGACTGTATTTAATTCTGCATCGACTGTGCTGTATAGAGTTTCTGCACAATGTAGCGATGTAATTTGTGATAACTCACACTCATAACGCAGTTCAAAGTCTTTGTCATATAACTGCATGAGTTGCATTAATCCGGCAAAAAATTCTTCTGCACTGCCATCAATAAAACGTCGTAACCAGAATAACACAGCCCGTTGTGCCACATTGCCGTCATAACCTTTTTCATATAAACCTGAGAAATAGTAATAATCTTCTCCATAAAAGGCGGGCAAACTGCGGGTTTTCATCAAAACTTGATATTTTTCTTGCTGTTCTTGCAAATATTCAGGATTGGCGCGTAAATCTCGATACACAATGTAATAGGTTTGCGCACTCAGGCGTAAGTATTGTTGATAAGCATTTTGAGTGAGACGTAGAAATTCAGGGTCTTGAGCCGCAGGCAAAGCATTTTTAATCAACCAACGTACAAATTCAGGATTGTAATGACCAAATTCAAAACGGGCATTGAGGTTTAAGCGCTCATCCGTGTGAGGGCCTTGCAAATAAATCGGTATGCCCGCCAAATCTCTTAATTGCGCATAATCCATTAAATCCATGATGTGACAATAAAAAATCCGTATACCTCCGTTCGGAAAATAATCATGGAGTTCAGGGCATTGATTCTGAGTAGAACCCAGGCTCGCCCAGATGTCACGTAAACTAGCAGGGCGTTCAGCCGCATGGCTGGAGACTGACAGCCAGAGACCTACAAACATCAATAAAAATGTACGCATAAACTTTAATTCCAGATCAATGACTCATCGAGACAGCTTCTTATCTCACCGACATCATCATCAGCTAAGTGTTGAGAAAATCTAATGACTGACCTTAGAGTCTATACGAAGGCAGGGCTTGTATAGAGACTAAAAAAAGGGTGACGCATAAAAAACACTCTTTATTTGCTCCTCACGGCTTGTCTTTATACGGTGTTTGCCGCAGCTATAAGAAGCTGTCTGAGCAATATCCATCGTTCAAACAAGGGCTGCATTTTAACGAAAAATATCGGCTCTGGAACCTTAAGACGCATATTTTGTCAGAATACGCAAAATCCCCCTAAAGCAATTAGGATTTTAATTGGCTAAAATCCCTCTCATCCCTAGGCTCTGTTGACATTTGGGGGTGAGATGGATTTTTGAGGATTTTTTGCATCTAGCAAGGCGATTTTTGCGCCGCAATGCCTCCATTGCAAGCCAAAAATCAACGCGGCTAGACGCAAAAAAGACCAAAAAGCCGCCATCATCCAAATGTCAACAGAGCCTACTTCTCAACAGGGGCTAGATTAGACTTGTTGCGAGGGGTAGGCATCGTAGCGAAAAGGTGTGGTTTTGAGGCTGTTTTTTCGATTTTTTGAGGCGAATAACGGGTTATTTAACGAAAAAAAGCGGAAAAACAGACCAAAACCCACGCCTTTGCAGTCGATGAATGCCCCTTGCAACAAGTCTATTGACTCTATGGGCAAAAAAACATAGGAGAAAACACATGCTTTCAGCCATTCTAGTAGCGGGTGCTTTAGCACTCATTTTTGGCGCGGTCTTAGGATACGCTGCCGTGCGTTTTCGAGTAGATGGCAATCCAGTGGTGGACAAAATAGACTCGGTGTTGCCACAAACTCAATGCGGACAATGCGGTTTTCCAGGATGTCGCTCTTATGCAGAGGCGATTGTGAACGGCGAAGCGGAGATTAATCTCTGTCCTCCAGGGGGCGAATCGAGCATGTTGTCATTAGCCCAATTACTCGATAAACAACCCGTCCCCTTAGATGAACTGTTGCTTGAAGAAAAAATAGAGACGGTCGCTATTATTGATGAACAAACTTGCATTGGCTGTACTTTGTGCATTCAAGCCTGTCCGGTGGATGCCATTTTAGGCACTTCTAAAAAAATGCATACGGTGATGACCCACGAATGCACGGGCTGCGAATTATGTTTGCCGCCGTGTCCAGTGGATTGCATCAAAATGTTGCCCTTAGAACAAGACTTACGCGCTTGGAAATGGCCTCACCCCGCACAAATTGAAGCCTTTACAGAGAGCAAAGCGGCATGAATCAAGTGGCTCAACCTCTCTGGCAGTTTCCTGGTGGTTTGCATTTAGACAAACAAGCGGCTTTATCTCATCACCGCATCGCAGTCTCCACAGTGCCCCCCTATTTAATTATTCCCCTCTTGCAGCATATTGGCGAACCCGCGCAGCCCATCGTGAAGGTCGGGGATTATGTATACAAAGGCCAAATCATCGCGCAATGTGCTGATGCACATTGTGATGTGCCTAAAATCGCACCGATTCACGCTTCTAGCTCAGGCACTGTGTCCGCTATCGAACTGCGCTCAGTGGTGCATCCTTCGGGTTTAGAAGCGATGTGCGTGGTGATTGAGACCGATGGTAAAGAGGTATGGAACAGCGATGATCGTTCCCCTCTAAAATGTACGGGCATGACACCCGAACAATTGCGTCATTTGGTCGCACAAGCGGGTATTGTCGGTTTAGGTGGCGCTGGTTTTCCCGCGCATTTGAAGCTCCGTCCCGGTGACATCGATACTTTAATTTTAAACGGTGCGGAATGTGAGCCATACATCAGTTGCGATGATTATTTAATGCGTGAACGCCCTGAACAAGTAGTGATTGGCGCACGCATTTTGTCTTATGCGCTGGGCGGCGTAAAACGCTGCATTATTGCGGTGGAAGATAACAAGCCTGAAGCCTTTGCGGCCTTGCAAGCCGTGGCTCATAAAGATGAAGAGCAATTTAAGATTGCCACTCAGCAATTAGATGTGGTGCAAGTGCCCACCCTATATCCCATGGGCGGGGAGCAGCAATTAATACGCACTTTGACGGGTAAAGCCTTACCGCGCAGTCACTTGCCCAAAGAAGTCGGCATTGTGATGCACAATGTGGGCACCGCAGCCGCTATTTATCAGGCGACTAAACAGCGTTCGCCTTTGTTATCACGTATCGTCACAGTCACGGGTGATGCGGTAGAGATTCAGCAAAATATGGAAGTCTTACTCGGTACGCCCATGCAGCATGTTTTACAGCAATGCGGGCTCAAAGCTGACATGGCTCGATTGATTGCGGGCGGCCCCATGATGGGCACTGCGCTACATTCTGCTGAGTTACCCATTGTGAAAGTCAGTAATTGTTTGATTGCTTCCACTGCAGAACACCTGCAAAACACCGCGCCGACCATGCCTTGCATTCGTTGTGGCAGTTGTGAGCGCGTCTGCCCTGCGCAATTGCTGCCGCAACAATTATATTGGTATGCACGGTCGAAGGATTTTGATAAGGCGCAGGATTTTAATCTGTTTGACTGCATTGAATGCGGTTGTTGTGCTTATGTGTGTCCCAGCCAACTGCCGCTGGTGCATTATTATCGTTACGCTAAATCAGAAATTCGCACACAAGTGTCTGAGCGCAAAAAAGCCGATGCTGCACGTCGTCGTTTTGAATTTAAGACGTTCCGCTTAGCGCGAGAAAAAGAGGAGCGCCAAGCGCGACATCAGCAAAAACGTGCACCCGTCAAATCAGGGGTCAAGGCTGAGGATAAAAAAGCCGTCATTCAAGCCGCCGTTGATCGCGCTAAGGCGAAAAAAGCAGCGCCATCGGAAGAGGTGTAAAAGCGAAGGAAAATACCGCTTAGAGCAGTTTGATTCCTTTCAGGGCACTCATTTTTAAGTCAATTGCGCTCCACGCCGAAAGCGCAGCAGTAATAACAACAGCATCAACAACACCAGCCAATAATAATGCTCTTGCCAAACGCGGATAGGATTATTTTCTAGCACGGGTGGGGCATCGGTTTGAATGCGCTGAAGCAAAGTTTGTGTGTCATGATCGCGGTAATCCGCTCGTACATAGAAGCCCTTGCCCGCTTGCGCCAAGGCTTGCAATTGTTCCTCTGCCAACGGCGACACCACGGGCTGTCCTTTTGACGTGAGTATCCAATCACCACGAGGGGCAGGCACCCGCCCTCCTTCTAGCGTTCCGATGCCCATCACATAAAAGCGAATACCTTGTGCGTGTAATTGCGCCACCCGCTTGAATAACTCTGGCTCAGGAAAATCACCATCACTGAGTAATAAAATCGCCCGCGAATGACCCTCGGGCTGAACCGTCAGCAATTGCTCAGCACGATCCAACGCATGACTTAAACGACTGCCTTGTAATTGCACCATGTCGGTATCCAATGCACTGATCAGGTGCTGCAAAGTTTGCGTATCATCGGTGATGGGCGCGACCACATGCGCCACCGTGGCAAATACCACCATTCCCATGCGAATGCCGCTGCGGGTATTGATTAAATCAGACATTTCTTGACGCGCACGAACCAGGCGTGAAGGCTTTACATCAGTCACACTCATCGAGCGTGATAAATCCAACAAAATCACCACATTTGAACCCGGTTGAAACACTTGAATATCCGTGTAATGCCAACGCGGGCCCGCCATTGCCAACACGCCCAAGCCCCACAACACACTCCATAACAATAAGCTGCGACGGTGTTGAGCCTGTGCATTTTTAGGTTGAATCAGCAAATGAGGTAATAAATGTGCATCCGCATAACGTTTGAGGCGTGCTGATCGCTGTTGAGCGATACGTTGTCCCGGTGGCATCAGCCACAACAACGCAGGAATACTTAAAGCCAATAACCAAAGAGGATAAACAAAGTGAAAACCGGAGGGGTCTGAAGGCATAATAATAAGACGCTATGTGTCACTGGGATAAATACCCCGTGATTTGAAATGTGAGACCATGAGGTGAGTTGATATGGCCTAAAACTCGCTTTATGCACCACTTTTGTGAATGCTCGGGATGAGCCTGATTATACCGACTAATCCCTTAAGAAGAGCAAAAAATATTGACGCTTGAGATAAGACTTCATGAGTTTAGAACGGACAAGGTGGAGCTTCAAACCATTCTAATGGTGCGGGTAAATCCATCACGGAGTATTCAAGATGAATGATTCTTCTATGCGTAGGATGTGTCGCTTTTCTTGAAGAATGAAACAATAATGGATTCATTAATAAAATATCTCCTGGCTCAGCAGGACATTCTATGACGGTTGACTGCTCTACGGTTTTTAATATATCGGAAGAAGAGACTCGTCCTTGTCGATGTGTGCCTGGAATCACTCGCAACACACCAGTGTGAGTATTAGTCACATCTAAATGTATTCTTAAGGTTAGCATTTGATCTAAATAAAGAGCAGGCGGTTCAACATGAACAATGCCTTGTTTTTCAGACCAGGTGTTAAAATGAATCAGTTGTGCTTTTTGCTTGACGGCGATTAAGGTATCTTGATGCCATGCTACATTCCAATTAGCGTGAGGGTTTTTATCAAAATAGACACTCCTAACAGGGCGTGCTGATTGACCTAAAATCTCTTGAGCGATGTTTAGCAAAGGTAAAGATTGTGCGATTTCACGAATATAAGGCACTTTATTCATTAAATCCCGTATGCCATACGCTGAACTTTCAATATCAATACTGTGTAATGCATTAATGAATTGTTTAACATCATGTTCTTTGAAAACATGACGTGCCATATAGTAACCGTTTTGTATGTATTCTGGTGTCATGATAAACCCTTTATTCATGATGAAGTCTTGTAATTGATGTTTGAAGTCTATTGATACTGCATTATCTGAATAAGAAAAGCATCTTATAGCTAACATCAGTTTTTAATTTAAGGAGTATCGCGTGGTCGTGCAGAGTGAACTAGCAACAACTTTACAAAATCGTAAGTTATTTCAACTCATTACAGAAGCTGCGCGAACAGGTGCGCCAGTATTGGACTTAAGCAATAAACAACTGCCTACACTGCCTGTTGAAATTGCACAATTATCCAAACTGCGTTGGCTAGAACTCAGCCACAATCATTTATCGACTTTATTGCCAAAAATTTTTCGCCTCACCAAACTTGAAGGATTGACGGTCAATGGCAACCGCTTAAGCAGTTTGCCTACCGATATTTCTCGTTTACTACGCTTACAACGCTTAGAGCTCAAAGATAATCAACTCACCTTATTACCCACAGAACTCGGTGAATTAACCACGTTACAAAAATTAGAACTGCGCAATAACCTGCTGACTGAATTACCTGAAAGTATTGGGCAACTCAAACATTTACAGATTTTAGAAGCAGGTAATAATCGTCTTCGTCAATTGCCAAAAAGTGTGTGTTTGCTACCTGACTTAAATCGTTTTGGTTTAAGTGACAATCAATTGAATAATGTCACCTTGCACCACAACCCACAACTTGAACGCTTAGATTTAAGCCGCAATCCATTGACGCATTTGAATTTACATCATTTACCTAAACTAGAGCGTTTAAATCTCAGCGGCACTCGTTTACAACACCTAAAACTAAATGCATTACCTGGATTACAACGTTTGTATTTAGTGAGTAATCATTTTTCACAGATTCCTGAAGATATTTTAGGCTTAGAAAATTTAGTTTGGTTAGATATTAGCCACAATAATATTCAGATGATCCCTGATACCTTTGCACATTTAAATCATTTGGAACGGCTGAATTTAAGCAATAATAATCTCACAGAAATCCCTAATAATATTATTCATTTGCAAGAATTAGAATGGCTTGACCTCAGTGGCAATCAATTACGTGAATTACCTCCTGCCTTATTTGAACTGCCTCATCTACAGCGCTTAGATATTAGTCATAATCAAATTCAACATTTACCGGTTGAAGTGATGCAATTGAATGAATTACAGCGTTTGGATTTACGTGGCAATCAAATCCGTGAACTACCAGAAAATGTATTTATGATGCCGCAATTACAGCGCATAGATTTACAAGAAAATCCGCTTAAGCAAATAGCCTGTCAACAATTGCGCGTGTCTTTGTAACACCTCGGTACACCTTCCATTCAATGAGAATGTTTTATGCTGGCGACTTTAGCCCATTTACAAAAAATCCCTTTTCCTTCTTTGCAACGTGCTCAATTGCAGACCTTGCAAGTCAATCTCGGCTATTTGTGTAATCAACAATGTGTGCATTGCCATGTCAATGCAGGCCCACAGCGCACAGAAATCATGTCGTTGGACACCATTCAACAGGTGCTGGCTTATTTACGCAGCAGTGAGGTGAACACTCTGGATTTAACCGGTGGAGCACCTGAGCTGAATCCACATTTTCGCACCCTTGTTAAACAAGCGCGTGGTGCAGGCCAGCACGTTATTGATCGTTGTAATCTCAGTGTTTTATTTGAACCAGGACAAGAAGATTTAGCCGATTTTTTAGCCCAGCAGCAGGTACACATCGTAGCTTCTTTACCCTGTTATCAAGCTGAAAATGTGGATCAACAACGCGGCAAAGGCCGTTTTGAACACAGCATTCAGGCTTTGCGCCAGCTCAATGCCTTGGGTTATGGACAGCCAGACAGCGGCTTGTTACTTGATTTGGTCTACAACCCCTTGGGTGCTGATTTACCGCCGCCACAAGAAGCTTTAGAGCGGGATTACAAACATTTCCTGAGCGTTCACTATGGCATTGTTTTTAATCAGTTATTAACCTTGTGTAACATGCCTATTCAACGCTTTGGCAGCACTTTGTTATCGAAAGGCACCTTTGAGACGTATGTGCAATTGCTGCGCACCGCGCACCGCGACGAAAACTTATCCGCTGTCATGTGTCGTCGTTTACTCAGTGTGGATTGGCAAGGCTATGTCTACGATTGCGATTTTAATCAAATGTTGGACTTGCCTTTACAAATAAAAGGACATCGCTTACATATCAGTGACTTGCATGAACTGGATTTAAAGCATCATGAGATTCAAGTCGCCGCACATTGTTATGCCTGTACCGCTGGCCAAGGCAGTAGTTGCGGTGGCGCATTGGAGGCTTAAAACAGCACAAAGAAGCCGCCAGAAAGGTGATAACTTATGTCATAATAGCTCTTTTTAGAAAAACTTCAGAATTTTTATGCGACTGTTTTTAATGGGTTATTTTGAATAATGAGTGCATTAACCATTCACTTTTAATTGTATCTTTATCACACCGCATGAAACAAAGATTTTGATTGCACACAGGTTTTTTATGAAAATTTTTAGTCCCTATCGCCCCTCCCTTTCGCGCTTTTTCTTCAACTTCCTCTCCATCAATCTTCTCTGTTGCTTACCGCTAACCGCCACCTCCTATGTGGATGCGGCTGACATTGAACAATTGCATACTTTACTGAAGTTGGATTTTGCCGAGTTGATGGAAGTGGAAATCACTGTGGCCTCCAAATCTGCTGAAACCGTGGCTGAAGCCCCTTCCTCGGTGACGGTGTTTACGCGCCAAGAAATTCAAAATATGGGCGTGACTACGCTGGGTGATTTGTTGGATTTTGTACCCGGCTTTCAAAGTTTTCGTCTAGCTTTAAACGGTGATTCACAAGGCTTTCAAGTGCGAGGCAATCCTATGTTGCCAGCATTTACCCGTGATGTGTTGGTGCTGCAAGATGGGCGGCGCTTAAACGGCAGCCACAGCGGTGGTGCGGTGTTGTACAACGCTTACCTGAGTCTTGATAACGTCAAGCAAGTGGAAATTATTCGCGGCCCAGGCTCTGCGTTGTATGGCTCGAATGCCTTTTTAGGCGTGATCAATATCATCACGCTGGACCACCATAATGCCGTCAGCTTGCGCGTCGGTTCAAATGCGATGAAAGAAGCCTTGTTACATTTTTCGCAAGCCGTTGAAAAAGCAAAAATATCAGGTTTTTTAAGAGTCTACGGTGACCAAGGCGATGATTATGGCGCTCTCTCAGATCGTTTTGGGCACGAAGGTCGTGCTCAGGATCGCCGCCGCAGTGCAGATGCGCATCTCAAACTCAGCCTTGGTCAGTTTGACCTACTTCTACGTCATACCCATCGCCGCACTGAAGACTTTTTGGATAGCGAATACTTAGGCGACAACGGTATTAATCAGTCAGAAAACGAACAAAGCTCATTGGCGTTTAATTATCGCCTCGCGTTGAGCAAAGCTTTAGCGCTTAAATTCAGTGGCGGTTACACGCGCTCGCAACTGTATTTCCTGAGCCACACCGGGACATTTCAGCAAACCCGGCCTGAATTATTTGGTTTGTTTTTAGAAAATGACGCTTTGAATGTGGATGTGGATGTGGACTGGACTTCCAGCACCGATCATCACTGGCAAGCGGGTTTTACGTATGAAAACACAGGTAATACGGACAATGCGCTGATTGATGCTGATGCCGATGGGTTCTTGCGCTATGGACGCGGAGAAGAGGGTTTCAGCGAAAACCGCGACCGCGATATTTTTGGCTTGTATGTGCAGCATCAACGGCGTTGGCAGAAAAATTTAGAGGTGGTGGCAGGTTTGCGTTATGACTATTACAGCGATTTTGGTCACACGCTTAACCCGCGTGGCGCATTGGTGTACACCACAGACTGGGATGATCGTATCAAACTGCTATACGGACAGGCTTTTCGCGCACCGAATTTAGCGGATTTAACTTTGCGGGTGAATAATTCCACAGGCAATCCTGATCTTAAACCTGAAAAAGTTGAAACTATCGAGCTTGCGTATGTGCATACAGCGGAATATGGGCAAAGCATCTTGACGCTATTTCGTAACCAAGTGACGGATGTGATTGCCATCCAACCTGATGAAAATGGACAGTTTTTTGCGCACAATGAAGGTGGACTTAAGCGTCACGGTGTGGAATTGGAAATGAGCCTTGAACCTCTGCAAAACTGGCTGCTACGCGGTACGTATACGCGGATTTTTGAAGGGGCAGAACGCCACGCGCCCGGACATTTCGGCTCATTAATGTTGAATTACCAATATAAACGCTGGAATGTCAATCTCAATGGCACTTATCAAGGCAAAATCCTCAGCCTGCCAGAACCGAAGAACACGGCGCTCGCCAACGCTTCGGTGCGTTATCAGCTCTCGCCTAAGATCAGCTTGCAAGGCACGGTTTACAATCTTACCAACCAGGATTATTACGATCCGCCCGAATTTTCGACACAAACCGAGGGTCGTTTGCGTGGCATGGAACCGGGTATTCCGCATCGTGGACGCTGGTTTTGGTTAGGCTTTGAGATGCGCTTTGATTAGCTCACAGTTCCAATTGAGGAAAAATGCAATCTATCGCTTCTAACTTATCTAGTTGCTGCTCATCAATACTATTGCGTTCTAGTTGATCGAGTAATTCATGTACCCGTGCCAGCCATTGTTTTAGTTGTTGCTGCGCATAATCGACCGTGGTGCCATTGTGAATCATAAACGCCCAATCTGATGCCTGAGCCAGCAACAAAGAGCGCGTCACTTGGCGTAAGCAGCGCTGAATCAGTCTGTTAGAGCTGTGTGCCTGTGATTGCATCGCCTCTTGCAAGCGCTTGGAGGCTTGATGCAGCAAGGGATAAATCCAGTCATTATGCGGGTTTAACCAGAAATGATGATAGCCGTGCTCGCCCCAACTGGAAGCGCTGGGTGACACCGTTTGTACATGCGGATGGCGCTGTTGATATTGACTGGGCGCGATCAATTCCAAAGACTCGTCTTCGCCAGCGGTGCGAATTAAGTGTTCCAACCATTGCGGCCCTTCAAACCACCAATGCCCAAATAATTCCGCGTCATAACAGGCCACGAATAATGGTGGGCGATCCGGTAAATGAAGATGACGTGCGGTGTTTAAGCGGTGTTGCAAGAAATCTTCAGCATGAAGGCGGGCTTTGCGATGGGCGCGTTGCGGTTGATAAAGCTGCTTAGTCGGATGGCCTGTGACGCGATGATATTTCAAGCTGGTTGCGCGGTAAGGCGGCGTAAATCCAGCGGCTTGTAACTGCTCCACGGGCATGTGTGTCATCGCATCGGCATAAAACTCACGATAATCCGGGTCTCCTGGATAACCGTTTTGAGCACTCCACACCTGTGCAGAACTGGCGGGATCACGCGCAAATAACCACACGCCATTCGCACAACGAGCGGGCGCATACACGCCAAAATGGGGTGTCGGTTGGGCACTGAGCAAACCGTGCGCTTCGACAAAACAGTATTGAGCACCGTGCTGCTGTAAGTGCTGCTCAAGCCCTGGATAATACGCACATTCTGGCAGCCAAAAACCCTTGGGCGATTGTTGAAAATGCCGCTGATGGCTGTGTATTGCGGTACGAATTTGTCTTTCTACTGCGCCCTCTTGCACGCGCAACAGCGGAAGATAAGCATGAGTCGCTGCGGTGGTGATGAGTTCGATGACTCCCGCTTGCTGCAAACGCTGAATCACACCGAGCAAATCCCTTTGATAATGCAGCTCATACAACGCTTGCGTGTCTGCAAATCTATCTCGATAAAAACGGGCTAAGGCTTGATATTCATCGTTTTGCTGCGTCAAGGCTTGTGTTAAGCGGCACATTGACTGGAGTTGTTGAGCGTAAGCCTGTTGCAAATAAGGGTCTTGTAACATGCAAGCCAGTGTTGGCGAGATGGATAAGGTGAGACGAAAACGCCGCCCTTCAGCGTGCAAGCGTTCCAACATCGACAACAATGGCAAGTAGGTTTCGCTAATGGCTTCAAATAACCAGTTTTCTTCGCTGGCTTGCGCTTGATCGGGATGACGTACAAACGGCAGATGAGCGTGTAATACCAGTGCCAGATAGGCACTGGGCATCAGAGGTCTCCCGGATTTTTAAGCCAAGCGGGAATGTGATAGGGATGGATAGGCAGGCGCAATTGAAAATGCCCTTGGGCATCTTGTGGCAGGCGTGTGCCGAAAAAATACATTTCGGTGTTTAAAGGCGCTGTGCCGGATAACTGAAGCTCAGCCTGTAATGCTAAATCAGCCGTGCATTGATGGCTGGAGAGTCCTAAAAAATGCTCGAGCGCTAAAGCCTGAATAGCGGGGGTAGCAGGCTTTTTGGGAGTAGAAGATATGCTGTGTACGGGTGTGCTGTGATGCGGATTTAACTGGATACGTTGCAAGATTTCTTCGGTGCTTAAGCGTTGCATGTCCCTGTCCATCATGGGCTTTTCAGCCTGCAAGCCGTCAGAATTGGGAAATTCAGGTAATAGATGAAAGGCCGCCACGGGCGTGGGCGTGGTGTCTATAGATACCGCGCTAAAATCAGGAAAAGCATAGGCGAGCTGCGGTGGCGCAGTGGGCAATTGTACGTCATTTGAACGCGCAAACTCTTGCCAGACACCCTCAGCATTTATCCCACCTAAACGCGCCTGATATTGAGTAGCGCTGTCTAAATGGTCTAAATAACACTGGCCTGCGTGGGACACCGCCAGCGTTTGTACCAGCGTGCCATCCTCCGCATACAAACAGAGACTTAAATCCACATCCGCTGGCTTATCGGCGAGATGCCAGTAAGCATGTAAGCATTGCGGGTCTACCTCGATCAGCACCAACTCAGAGTCTGTTGTGGGTAAAGGAAAACCCGTGACATCAGCTTGAGTCGGTGCTGATTCTGTAGTCTGCGATGGGGAGAATGACGACATAAGAGGCAAGCTTACTGGCTCAACTGACCTTCAGCCGCTTTTAAAGCATCGAAGGCTTCGGTGGTTTTTACTTTAGCTTGTGCTGTCAAATCAACAATATATTTTTGCATGGCTTGTATTTTCAAACGTTGCTCAAGCTTGGATTTCACCGCTTCAAAAGCAGGCGCTTCAGCTTGACGGCTATCATCTAAGATAATGATGTGCCAGCCAAAATTGGTTTTCACAGGCGCACTAGGCTCACCTTTTTTCAAAGTGCTTAAAGCATCACCAAAAGGTTTCACCATTTGACGTGCGGTAAACCAATCACCTAAATCACCACCATTTGCACCAGAACCCGTGTCTTTAGATTTTTCTTTAGCTAATGCCGCAAAATCTTTACCGTCTTTTAATTCAGCGAGAATGGCTTTAGCTTCATCTTCTTTATCCACCAGGATATGCCGTGCTTTGTATTCATCAGGGCGTTCTACATTCGTAATAATGCGATCATATTCTGCTTTTAAGTCTTCATCAGTAAAACTTAAACTGTTTTCATGAGCTGTGTGTGCATTTTCAGCCAATAAGTTATAACGGAAAGTCTCCATTTTTTCTAAAAACTCAGGGGCTTTATCCAGTTTGTTTTTGATGCCCGCTTGAAATAATAATTCACGGGTAATGATTTCTTCCATTAAAGCATCAGGGGCTGGGGCTTTATTTTGATGGGTTCTGAGTTTGAGATATTCATTGTAATCGCTGCGCGTAATCTCTTTGTCATTGACATAGCCCAATACGCCTTCTTTTTCCGTTTCAGCAAAGCTGATAGCGCTATTGAGTAAAATGGCACAAGATAAAGACATCATTAAAGGTTTTTTCATAAGTTCCTCTTTGAGGTGAAGTGGATTAAATAGCCATTAAAGGTGAAGAAAAGGCTATTGTAATGCTTTAAACAGCATCGCAACATTAAGCTCTGTTCATTTGTAGTGAGGACTAAAGTCCTCACTACAAATTCATTCAAGGATTATTCGTCAGGTGTTTTAGCTTGAATGCTCAGCGCGTGAATCTCGCTGTGCATCATATCGCCTACCGCGTCATACACCAGGCGATGACGTTGCACGAGAGTTTTTCCAGCAAAGGCAGGGCTAATAATGCGCACATTGAAATGTCCGCCACCGCTTTGTGCACCCGCATGACCCGCATGTTTAGCGCTGTCATCTTCAATCTGTACATCAACAGGGTTTAAGGCTTGGGTCAAGCGCTGGTGCAATTGTTCTACGCGAGAGGCACTCATGGCAAAACCTTTTTGAAGGGTTTAACCACGACTTCGGCATAAGCCCCTGATGCGTTGTAAGGATCAGCTTCCGCCCAGCTTTGCGCGTCTTCTAATGAAGCAAATTCAGCGACCACTAGGCTTCCCGTAAAACCAGCACTGCCCGGTTCGTCGCTGTCGATGGCGGGGTGCGGGCCTGCCAACACTAAACGCCCCTGAGCTTTGAGCATTTCTAGGCGTTCGATATGTGCAGGACGCACGCTTTTGCGGCGTTCCAAGCTGTTTTCTGTATCCGTTGCGATAATCGCGTAGAGCATGATGATGAGCCTTTAATATTAATAGACTTGTTGCACGAGTGAATTCATCGGCTGCAAAGCCGTCCTTTGGGTCATATTTCCCGCTTTTTTTCGTTAAATAGCCCGCTATTCGCCTCAAAAGGACTGCTTTTCGCTACGATGCCTCACCCGCGCAACAAGTCTAATCTAAGAAATAAGCTAACGTGGTTTACCCCAAATCACCTTGCAGCAAAATCTGCCGCCCACGCGCTACCAGTTCATCGTAATAGGATTCCATCTGCGAATTACAACCTCTTAAACCCGCGACGACAGCATCACTCCAGTCCAGATAAGCTTGTTTGCGCTCGACACTCCAGCCTCGCGGCGGGGCTTGATGGGTAATGTCGTAAATATTGCAGATTTTATCCGCCAATTTAACCTGCTGCGCCCGTTTGGAAATATGCGGGGCATGTTCAATTTGTAGGCGTTTACGCTCCGGCGAAGGCAAGCTTGAATCATCGCTGACTTCTTGCACTACCGTGCTAATCTCAAGCCCAAAAAAACTTTCCAACTCGGCGGCGGTGGTTTCTGTGTCTTCTAAGGTGTCATGCAGTAAAGCGGCAATGAGCGCCACCATGTCGTTGACTCCTCCAATGCGCCAAAGCATTTCGGCCACTTGAATGGGATGATTGATATAAGGCGACGCTTGTTTGTCTTTGCGGCGTTGATCTTTATGGCGCTCGGCTGATAAGCGCAAGGCTTTCATCAACAAGGCTATATCCCCCGCATCAAATAATTTGGGCAGAGCTGAGCGGGTGTCTAATGGGATGAGAGGTTCACAACTCTGAATCATGCGGTTTATAAGGTGTCCTGTTTACGGTCTACGGTGTTATCCGACGCGGTGTCGTCTACGTCTTCATCTTCTGCGACGATATGTTTAGCTAAAAAGAAGGCTTGTCCAATCACAAACAATAAGGTTAAACCCAGTAAACCAAAGAGTTTGAAATTGACCCAAAATTCAGTGCTGTAATTGTAAGCCACATAGATATTGACGATGCCCATCAGGGTGAAAAAGACCACCCAGGCTACATTTAAACGTGTCCATACACGCGGCTCGTCTAACTCTATATTGGCTTCCATCATGCGTTGCACGAGGGGTTTACTGCCAATAAATTGGCTGCCTAAAAAGGCAACGGCGAACATCCAATTGACAGCGGTGGGTTTCCATTTAATAAAGGTTTCATCTTGAAATAGCAAAGTGGCTCCGCCTAAGACTGTAATCAATCCCAAGGTGATGAGATGCATTTTTTCAAAACGGCGGTGTTTAAGCCAAAACAATAATACTTGAGCGGCTGAAGCAATAATGGCGACCAGCGTGGCAGCGTAAATAGCGCCTTCGGTGCCGCCAGGGATAAAGCCGAGTTGTGAGTCCTTATCGACAAAATCCGCATAGAACTTAAAGGTGATAAAAAATAATAAAACCGGTAAAAAATCAAAGAGTAACTTCATAGATGATCCAGGGTGTCGGGGCTTTTAAAACCTTGTGGTGGGATAAGCAGAATGCCTCGCGGCAAGAGGCTCTTAATGTAGGGACGATGCAGAGGAACATAAAGTGTGGTAGCGCTGCATCACTTCTCGCACCGCATCAGGATAACCCACTGCATCCATTTGTCGCATACCTTCACGGAAAAAGCCTTGAGCTTCTTCAGGAAAATGTGAGACCAAGGTTTGAAAGGCAGTATCCATTAATGCCTCATTGTATGAGCGGGTAGCGATGATGGCGTAATTGATATGCAGCAGTAACCAAGGTCGTCCCGGATTCATTTTTTCCAAGTCTTGTTTGATGAAAGCCGGAGCCGTCGCCATGATGTCGGGCACGATGTCGCCCACAGCAGTAAGCAAGGCCGCATCTTGAGTTTGATTGGCAAATTCGGCTAAGCAATTCACCACGCCTTCCAAGGCTTCAATTTCACCATGATGCCGCCCCATCCAAGCCACCAACAGCAAAATCGCCGCTCGTGTGGGTTGTGGATCAAGTTCTAATTTTAGATTCCAGGCATCCAGGGTGTACAGCAACTGCAAACCCTGCGCACCTAGATGATGAATATCCTCCACATCTAAAATGGCATCGCTGGCATTGTTCTGTGCTTGCTGCATGATGTCACTGAACTGCTGTAATGCTTGCGCAAAATCAGACAGTTTGACCGTATGGCTGGCTTGCAATTGTGCAACGCTATCTGCCTGTGTTTGTGTGGCAGTGTGCAGTTGCTCTAGGGCTTGCGCAATATTGCGACTTAATTGTTGAGTGTCATGACTTATCATAGGCTGCGCATTATCAATGATGCAGATAGGCTTTGTCCATGCTGATGAAGCCGCCGCTTTTTGTGGCATATCCGCTATTCGCTGCAAAACATCTCCCCACTGGCTGCAAAAAGAAGCGGTTCGCTCCACTCCCCAAATATCAACAAAGCCTAATAACACACTTGACAAATACACTATGTACAGAAATTAATTTGAAATCCTTTAGCAGCGGCTTATAATGCCGTTAGCACTCTAACATTGAGAGTGCTAAAACACATGTCACAACAAAGAGGGGCATCATCATGAGCAACGCTTTAGCACTCAAATTAAATTCAAAATTAACCGTTTCAGAACAGAGTATTGACAGCTATATTCAAGCAGTTAAAGCGATTCCCACGTTAACTGAGATAGAAGAACGCGCACTGGCGTTTCGTTTATTTGAGGAAGAAGACCTAGGCGCTGCGAAAAAATTGGTGTTATCGCATTTACGCTTTGTCCTGTATATCGCGCAAGGCTATCGTGGTTACGGTCTGCCATTAGCGGATTTGGTGCAGGAAGGCAATATTGGTCTGATGAAAGCGATTAAGCGTTTTGATCCTAATGTGGGCGTGCGATTGGTGTCTTTTGCTGTGCATTGGATTCGTGCAGAAATCCATGAATTTATTTTGAAAAACTGGCGCATCGTCAAAGTCGCCACGACTAAAGCACAGCGTAAATTATTCTTTAACCTGCGCAGTTCTAAAAAACGTCTGGGCTGGTTATCTTATGCTGAAGTGCAAACCGTGGCTAAAGATTTAGGCGTGTTGCCTAAAGATGTCCTAGAAATGGAAAAGCGCATGAGTGGCAACGATACGCCGTTTGACGCGCCCACCGATCATGATGATGAAGATTTTGTTGCCGCCCCTTCAGGCTATTTGGAAGATTATCGTTTTGACCCTGCGGCTTTAGTCGAAGAACACGAATGGGAAAGTCAGCAAAGCGATAAATTACATGAAGTGTTTGCTTCCCTCGATGAGCGCAGCAGCGATATTTTGCAACAACGTTGGTTGAGTGAAGATAAAGCGACCTTACAAGATTTAGCGGATAAATATCATGTATCAGCTGAGCGTATTCGCCAAATTGAAACCGCTGCCATCAAAAAATTGCGCAAGCAGATGATCTAACCCTTTTAGTTCTGTTGCTCAGCCCGTATGGGTAGTTATCAATACGGGCTAAACCACAAGCTTATAACAAGTGTGACACCAAGCCATCAGCCAGTTTAGGTTCAAACCAAGTGGATTTAGGCGGCATCACTTGTCCCGCATCAGCCACCGCCATCAGTTCCTCAATGCTGGTCGGATACAGCGCAAACGCCACCGCCATTTCGCCACTGTCCACGCGCTTTTCCAAACCTTCCAAGCCTCGAATCCCCCCCACAAAATCAATACGTTTATCACGGCGTGGATCAGTAATATTTAGAATCGGTGCAATCAGATGCTCGCTGAGCAAGCTGACATCTAATGCAGCAACGGGATCATCTTGTGGCACTTTTTCTGATTTGATACTGATTTGATACCATTGCCCGTCTAAATACAGACCAAATTCTCCGCGTTGAGTCGGTTTATGTTGAGCGGTTTGTAGCGTGACAGAAAAATTCTCCGCGACTTTAGCCAGAAAATCGTCTTTAGACAGACCATTGAGGTCTTTGATCACGCGGTTATAGTCAAGAATTTTCATGCGTGTGTCAGGAAACATCACCACTAAGAAATAATGACACGGTTCTTCACTGGTATTACTAGGAGTGCTGGCACGACGCTTAGAAGCCACACGAGAAGCCGCCGCAGAACGATGATGTCCATCAGCAATATAAAGGTTGGGCATGGCATCAAAAGTAGTGGTAATGGTCTCGATGTCTTCCTTGATGTCTACTAACCATAAGCGATGAATAATGCCATCGTCGGCGGTGACATCCACCAGTGGTGGTGCGGCACTGATGCGATCCATCATGCCTTGAATGCCCTCATCTTGCTTGTAGGTCAGCAACACGGGCCCGGTTTGCGCGTTTAAGGTATCCACCTGGCGCACGCGATCATCTTCTTTATCGGGACGAGTAAATTCATGCTTGCGGATGCGATTGGTGTCGTAATCATCCACCGAAGCCACCGCGACTAAACCGGTCTGGCGATGCTCACCCATAATGAGTTCGTAAAGATAATAATAAGAGGACTCATCCTGCTTGAGCACCCCTTTATCCAGCATGTGTTGCAGGTTTTCTGCGCCTTTTTCATACACCGCTGTAGAGTAGGGATCAGTCCCTGCTGGCAAGTCAATTTCAGGGCGTGAGATATGTAAAAAGCTCCAAGGCCGTCCATCCGCACGTTGTTTAGCTTCTTCAGTGTTTAAAACATCGTAAGGCGGTGCGACGACGGCCTCGGTATATTCGGGTTGGGGACGTAAACCAGCAAAAGCGCGAATCAGTGACATATTGTTTCCTCAAAATGAAAACCAGCGTGGAGCGGTAGCGTAAAGATGCGCTAATCGGCAAAAGAGCACATTAGATCTGAGCAAAGCCGTCCGTTGGGTCAGCTGGTCGCTACGATGACCTGTATTTGTATAGACTCTAAAACAGCGAATGCTCAGAATGCGGGCATTGTACAAAAACGCGCCTAGCGTTTCAGCATTGATTTGTTGAGCATAGCACTAGGCTTTGTTGACATTAGACTTGTTGCAAGGGGTATCCATCGACTGCAAAGGCGTGGATTTTGGCCTGTTTTTCCGCTTTTTCTCGTTAAATAGCCCGCTATTCGCCTCAAAAAACCGAAAAAACCGCCTCAAAACCACACCTTTTCGCTACGATGCCTACCCCTCGCAACAAGTCTATTATGGGGACAAGATGAGTTTTAACTCGTTCTCATGCGGCGCATTACTGTCATAAAGTGAAGCCCCAAAGGGGCGTCATCTCTATAGCCTAGGGCCACGCCCTAGGTTAAACGGATAGAAGAGGCTCAGCCCTGAAAGGGCGACATAAAACGCCATGCCGCCTTTATATTGCGCCCTTTCAGGGCTGGGTCGGTATCATCGACCAAACCCAGGGCGTTGCCCTGGGCTATAGGGATACCGCCCCGTTGGGGCTAAAAATCCTTCACTTAAATGGCAGTGATGCGGCGCATGGGAACGAGGGTAATGCGGTATTTCTTAACGCATTTTGTAGTCAGAAAAAAATGAATATTATCAGCAGCAAAGCGATCTTAAATATCGCCATTTATCATGCGTCTTAAAGACGATACGAATATTGGAAACAACATGACACTAGCACTTGCGCGTTTCTATCGTGCCAGCAATCCGGGAAAAACCCTACATCTGGATGATGAGCAGGAACGTAAATATTACATTGATTTTTCTCCCGTGCGCGGCGGACGGGTTACTCGTGAATTGGAGCGCACGATTACCTTGCTCTCCCCGGATGAACCCACCACGCAGTTATTCACAGGGCATATCGGCTGCGGCAAATCGACAGAACTGCTGTGGCTGAGCCATGAATTAGAGCGCCAGGATTTCCATGTGGTGTATTTTGAATCCAGCCAAGATTTGGTGATGGCGGATGTGGATGTCACTGATGTGTTGCTGTCCGTGGCGCGTCAAGTCTCAGATAGCTTAGAAGCCGCTAATATCATTTTAGAACCGACGGGGTTTAAAGCCTTATTGGCCGGAGCGATTAAGCTCTTAAACACGGAAATTGAGCTATCCGCTCAAGCCAATGTGCCAGGTTTAGGAGAAGTGGGTTTTGATCATAAAAAAGGTTTTTCGTTAGGATTAGGCATTGGCAAACTCACCGCTAAAGCGAAAAACAGCCCGGAATTACGTTCACAATTGCGCCAATATTTAGAACCGCGCACTGATACGATTTTGCAGGCGATTAATAAAGAATTGCTAGAACCTGCCCAACAAGCGTTGAAAGCCATCGGCAAGCAAGGCTTGATTGTGATTGTGGACAATTTAGATCGAATTGATAACACGTCAAAAATGTCAGGGCGCACGCAACCGGAATATTTGTTCGTGGATCGCGGCGAGCAATTAAAACAATTGCATTGCCATGTGGTTTATACGATTCCTTTGGTATTAATGTTTTCTAACGATTGGAGCCGCTTAACCAATCGCTTTGGCGTTGATCCCAAGGTGTTGCCGATGGTGCAAGTGCGTCATCGTGACGGGCGTGCTTATGAACCCGGTGTGGCTTTGTTGCGTCAAATGATTTTGGCGCGTGCCTTTCCTGATCTGCCTCCTGAACAACGTTTAGATCACATTACAGAGATTTTTGCCGAGCCTGAATTATTAGATCGTTTGTGTTTAGTTAATGGCGGGCATGTGCGGCGTACTTTGATGATGTTGTATTCCTGTTTGCAGCGGGAAGACCCGCCGTTATCCAAAGCGGGCTTAGACACCGTGATTCGGGTGCAGCGGGATAAGTTGGCACAAGCGATTACGCAGGAAGAATGGGTATTAATTCGAGAAGTGCAAAAAACTCGTTTGGTCTCAGGGGAAAACCAGCACAAAACCTTGCTGCGCAGTATGTTTGTGTTTGAATACCATGATGATCAAGGCCGTTGGTTTGATGTCAATCCTTTATTAGCCGATGAATATTAATCCTTTGCCCTATTATCAATCAGCCTTTGCCGCCTTGGAAAACACGCTGGCGGTGAGTTGGTTGGAACACCTGCCACAACAGATCACGGCGGCGTTTGATCAAGCGCAGCATGGGCATTTGCCGGATTGGTGGCAGCACTTTCAACAATTACCGTCTTTCCATCTAGCGTCGGTGTCATTGGATCAGGCGTGTGTCAGCGCGGGTGTAAAAGCTGATTTAAGCGATGCCCAACGCGAGGTTTTGCAACAACAATTGATGCGTTGGCATCCGTGGCGCAAAGGCCCTTATGCCATCGGTGAGCTGGAGATAGATACCGAATGGCGCTCGGATTGGAAATGGGATCGTTTAAAACAAGTCATCAGTCCGCTACACGGGCGCACCGTATTAGATGTGGGTTGCGGCAACGGTTATCACTGTTGGCGCATGTTAGGCGCAGGGGCTAAGCAGGTGTTTGGCATCGATCCTACGATGCTGAGCGTGTTGCAATTTTTGGTGATGAAGCATTTTCTCGGCACGCAGCATCCCGCTTGGGTGTTGCCTCTCGGCATTGAAGCGCTACCCGCACAATTGCGGGCTTTTGATACGGTGTTTTCAATGGGGGTGTTATATCACCGCCGCTCGCCGCTGGATCATTTGCTGGAATTGCGTGATAGCTTGCGCCCAGATGGGGAATTGGTGTTAGAAACGCTGGTGATTGACGGTGCGATGGGGGAAGTGTTAGTGCCTGAAGGACGTTATGCCAAAATGCGTAATGTGTGGTTTATTCCTTCACCCGCGACCTTGCTCAGTTGGTTGAAGCGCTGCGGTTTTGTCGATATACGTTTAGTCGATGTGACGACCACATCGCTGGAAGAGCAACGCAGCACCGCTTGGATGCAGTTTGAATCCTTGGCTGATTTTCTTGATCCTGATGATGTCAGTCGCACGGCTGAGGGTTTACCCGCGCCACGCCGCGCCGTCGTCATTGCTCGCACACGCTCGGTTTAGAGCCTATACGAAAATGGGATAATCGGCTGCAAACCCGCCCTTTTGGTCAGGTTTTCCGCTTTTTTTCGTTAAATAGCTCGCTATTCGCCTTAAAAAACCGAAAATCCTGCCTCAAAATGGCGAATTTTCGCTTCGATTCCCCATCTTCATATAGGCTCTTAAGCCGCGATCTGCTCCTCTGGTAATGGAATTTTTTGCGGCAAGCTGATAGAAAAAGTGCTGCCTTGATCGACCTCACTTTCAACCGCTATCGAGCCACCCATTATCTGGCAAAATTGATAAGTAATGTTTAAACCCAATCCAGCACCATCAAATTGACGGGTAGAAGAATCATCGGCTTGCGTGAAAGCTTCAAACAAAGTAGCCAGCTTTTCTTGCTGAATTCCCATGCCTTGATCTTTGATGCTGAATAACACATGGGGCTTGGATTTATCCGTTTGCACTTTGACGGTTAAGAGCACTTCGCTGTTAGCAGAGAATTTTGCGGCATTGCTTAATAGGTTGAGTAAACATTGACGCAATTTAGCCTTGTCGGTGTGCATCACTGGAATCTCTTTATCTGCATAATCAATACGTAAAGTGTTCTTTTTTTTATCCATCCAGGGTTTGACCATTGCGGCAATATTGTCGAGCATGTCGGGTAAGGACACGACTTCCGGTGTCACCTCCATTTTCCCCGCTTCAATTTTAGTGATGTCGAGAATATCGCTAATAATATTCAGCAAGTTTTCTCCCGCCCCGCGAATGCGTCCTAAATCGCCTGAATAATCCGTGTGTCCATCATCTTCTAAGTCTTCTTGCAACATTTCGCTGTAGCCAATAATGGCATTCAGTGGTGTGCGTAATTCGTGGCTCATATTGGCGAGAAAGCGGCTTTTGGCGCGATTGGCGGCTTTAGCTTCTTTCATCGTTGACTGAAGTTCTAAACCACGTTGTTCCAGTTGCACGACTTTTTGCGCTAATTCTTGATCATAAGCGCGAAATTTCACGTCAGTAATGGCTTTCAATAAATCCATAATTCGCCCAATACCACAATATTTTCCATTGTCTGTGATGAGAAAATCTTCCGTCACAGGAAATTGCATATTGTCGGTCAAATATTGGCTGGCTTCTTCTAGGGAGGTATTTTTTTCTAAGATGAGCGGGCGATCATGCATGAATTGCTGAATCGGTTTTTTGCCGTATAGCTCGCGCCCGTAGTTCAGCAGGAAAATGCGTAAAATACGATAGCGGCTGATAATGCCGATGGGTTTGCCTTTTTTAACAATGGGAAGGGACAATAATTGACGGTTGTCTTCCGATAAAAAGACTTCGCCTACCCTTTCTACGCTGGAGTCAGGATCAATCGGCAAAATAGGGATGGTTAATGCAGAAACAGTGTCTGTGGACATAAGGTCAACAAAATAATGAAAAAACGTCATCAATGATCAGTACGTCAATACGCAAACAACGTACCCTTGAAAGGTGATGAACGGATGTGGGGCAGCCTATCCATTGGCTTCATACCATCATCTGTATCACACCCAGGTATTTATTGGGCATGACGTATTCTAGGCTCTGCGCGTGACACAAAGATGACATGTTTCAGACGAGATATTTTCAGTAAATTCAAAGCCTTTTATGCCCTATCGGCAGGCTTTGATGAGACTTCTTGATCGGAATGTCTTACCAACATAATGTCTAATGTGTGATGAATTTCAGCTAATAAACGGTCGCGGTCATACAAGCCTTTCTGCAAAATGGTGGCTGCACCTGCGTGTAGTTCCTGCGCATCATTGTCGTCTAAGTCTTTGGCAGTTAAGACTACGACGGGTAAGTTCTGTAATTCAGGCATCCCGCGTAAATGCACCAAAAATTCAAAACCGTCCATCACGGGCATCATTAAATCCAACAAAATCACCACAGGTTTGAAACTTTCTAAGCGATCTAATGCGATTTGACCATTTTCTGCCTGAGTCACTGTCCAGCCATGTTTTTTCAGCATTTTGCAGAGAATGTCACGAGTGACTTCATCATCTTCCACCACTAACACTTGCTTATCGATGAGCTTAGAAGGGACATATTGTTCTAACACGCTGCGCAAATAATTTTGGCTGACGGGTTTGATTAAATATTCTGAAGCACCGATGGCATAACCTTGGTTTTGCTCAGTAGACAGCGACATCATAATCACTGGAATGGCGGCTAATTCGGGATCACTTTTTAACGCCGAAAGCGTCATCCAGCCGTCCATGTCAGGCATCATGACATCCAAAGTGATAGCGGTGGGGTGCAGTTTTTTAGCTAAGTGCAAACCTTCAGAACCTGTCGAAGCGTGTACCACGCGGTAGCCAAAACTGCCAAAATATTCACCAATGGCCTCGGCACTGTGCTGGTTACTATCCATCACCAACAAGGTATCTTGTCCAGGCGTGGGGGTGTGCTGCGATAGCGCAGGTAGGCGCACAGTAAAACAAGTGCCTTTATCCATTTCACTGCTGAGCTGAATGTCGCCGCCCATCAAAGTGATAAAGTGTTTACTGATGACCAAGCCTAAGCCTGTTCCGCCAAATTTGCGCGTGGTGCTGCTATCGGCTTGCACAAAGGGCTGGAACAGCTTGTTTTGCTGTTCTTGCGTCATACCAATGCCTGTATCTTTGACACTGATGATTATCCATTCACGGCGATTTTCTTCCACCCGCTGAGCACTCAGCGTAATCACACCGTGTTCAGTAAACTTGCAGGCATTGCCCAGCAAATTGAGCAGCGCTTGGCGTAATTTGGTGCTATCGGTATATAACTGACCTAAGTCCTCGCCCAGTTCAAGTTGCAAACGATTGCCTTTTTTATCCGCCAGTAATTCCACTGTATGTTCAACATCGTGCAGCAAGGTTTCAAGCTCAAAGCGTTCTTTGTGCATTTGCATTTTGCCCGCTTCGAGCTTCGACATATCCAGCACATCATTAATCAACGCTAATAAATGCTTGCCAGCACTCATGATGCGGTCTAAATCCTCGCTCATGTCTTCTGCCATTTCTTGTACGTCTTCGCCAGCCTGCAAATCTTCTTTCATCATTTCGCTATAACCAATAATGGCATTCATCGGTGTGCGGAACTCATGACTCATATTGGCAATAAAACGGCTTTTGGCTTGATTGGCTTGTTCTGCTTGATGCTTGGCTTCGTGTAGCGATTGTTCTGATTTTTGTACTGAATCCAACATGATATTAAAATCTTGCGCTAAAAGGCCGAGTTCATCACGACTGGTGACAGGTGCGCGGATGTCTCGCCCCCCCATTTTGACTTGTTCTAAGACTTCGGTCAGGCTTTCTAAAGGAACGCTGATTAATTGATTTAACAGCAAAGAAATGCCGACTGCTAAGGTTAATACAATGAAGAGAATTAAGATTAAATGCAGTTGGAATTGATGCACGCTACGTAGTAGTTCTTGCGTGGGACGTTGCGTCACCACCACCCAGTCGCCTAAACCTTCAACGGAAGTGCGAGAAAATGACAAAGTAGTGCTACCGGATAATAAATAGCCCTGCTCTTGTTGGTGCATTTGTTCTGCCCAGGCCTCACCATATTCGGCCTGCACGCCATAACCGTGATCTAAATCGCGTTGTCCGCCCCAGCGTAAATCCTCATCAGGATGTGAGGCATAAAACCCTTGTTCATTGATCAAGCGACTGCCTTGCAAGGAATTCAATAGCACTTTGGCATCAAGATTGGTAATCACCACACCCGCTTCATCGCCATTGGGATAAAACACCTTGGTGGCATAGCGAATCACGGGTTTATGCGGTTCTTCAATCTGTCCACGCTCACGGTTTAAATCCAAAGGCGATACCAATACCCGGCTCTTTTCCAGTTGCATGGTGTCGCTGAAATAATAACGGCTGGCTTTGTTTTGTAAGCGTGCTTCAGGCACCACTATGAAACGGCCTTGATGATGGTCCACACGCACCCGTTCTTGTCCGGTTTCATCTAAATAACGCACTTGATAATAATGTTTACGGGCTTGAGAAAAGGCTAGAAATTCTGCTTCTAAGGCTTGTTTTGTATGCTGCTGTGCCGTTGTATTGATGGGGGCAAAGGGATCATGGCGGTGTAAATAATTCGTCAAAGGGGCTGCGTGGCTTAAAAACTCAATATCACTACGCGCACTGGCGAGGAAGAATAAGACTTCACGTTTGAGCTTTTCGACTTGTGCCGCTTGGTTTTTTAACTCTTGCTGACTCAGATTTTGAGTGGAAGAGTGAATCGCCAATACACCCACAATAATCGCAGGGATAAGCGCGACTGATAAAAAGCCCGCGGCTAAGCGCGTGCGAAAGCGGTGAAAAAAATGCAGTGTCATGACATTGGCCTTTGGTTATGTTTGTTATTTTAATATTTTGTATTAACAATTTTTTTCTAATAGATTTGTTGCGAGGGGTAGGCATCGTAGCGAAAAGGTGTGGTTTTGAGGCTATTTTTTCGGTTTTTTGAGACGAATAGCGGGCGTGTGTTGAGAAAAAGCGGAAAAACAGGCCAAAATCCACGCCTTTGCAGTCGATGAATACCCCTTGCAACAAGTCTAATGTTCTGTGGAGAGTTCAAGCAAAAAAGAAGCCTTTGTTTCAGAACTTTATATTCATCGATATAAGAACAATACACGTCATTAGCAATGCTTGTGCGGAGAATAATACTGCTCTAAGTGGTCTTAGCTCTTTCTATCCTCATCAAAGTCAAGCTCTTCATTTAAACTTCATGAAATTCAGGCACTAAGGTTTTTAAACCTGAATTCAAACACTTTTCATCATAAGTATCACAAGCAGTGACAAAATCGTTGAGAACCTGAGATAGTGTGTGCCAATCGGCAGGACGGTGAGAAGCCAGCATAATCTTCGTATGGCGAGTTTTACTCATTTGTTCTTCAGCCGGATGAAACAATTCTTCATACAATTTTTCGCCAGGACGTAACCCGGTATAAACAATATGAATATCTTTATTGGGTTCTTTGCCTGCTAAACGAATTAATTGTTCTGCCAGGTAAGAAATTTTAATCGGCGTTCCCATGTCGAGCACGAAGATTTCACCGCCATAACCCATGGCTCCAGCTTGTAAAATCAACTGGCTGGCTTCAGGAATCGTCATGAAATAACGGCAAATGTCGGGATGCGTCACCGTCACCGGCCCACCTTGCGCAATTTGCCGTTTGAACAAGGGTACCACGCTGCCTGCTGAACCTAGCACATTGCCAAATCGCACGGTAATAAAGCGCGTGGCTGAGCGATCATTTAAGCCCTGGCAGAAAATTTCCGCCACACGTTTGGTGGTGCCCATGATGCTGGTGGGGTTCACGGCTTTGTCTGTGGAAATGAGCACAAAACTGTGACATTTATGCTTGACGGCGGCTTCTGCCAGCGTCTTGGTGCCCAGCACATTGTTATGCACGGCTTCGCGGATTTCGGCTTGAAGCATGGGCACATGTTTATAAGCCGCCGCGTGAAAAATGACTTGCGGTTGATAGGTCTGTAGCGTGTGTTCCACGGTGTGAATATCGCACACATCACCTAAACACGGATAAAGACGGGTTTCTGGCGAATCTTTTTGCAGACGCAAGGTGATTTCGTACAGGTTGTATTCGCAGTTTTCTAAAATGACCAGAGCTTGCGGGCGCAGTTTAGCGATTTGGCGACAGAGTTCTGAACCAATGGAGCCACCACCGCCGCTGACTAACACGACTTTTCCACCCAATCCTGCCTCGATAATGCTCCAATCTAATTGGATTTTATCGCGCCCTAATAAATCATAAATAGAGACATCATGCACTTCGGCAAGGCTGGGCTGTTGCTGGGCTTCACTGGGTTTGGGTAAGGTACGAAAGGGCACTTGCACTTGTTCGCAGTATTCCACGGCGCGCTGCATTTGTGCATCGCTGGCAGAGGGGATGGCGAGAATCACTAAATCAATGGACAATTTATGCACCACTTCATTGAGTCGATTGATGCCAGTAATAATGGTCACGCCGTGCAAGCGAGCACCATGCAAACGCGCGTCATCATCGAGGAAAGCCACGGGAAGATATTCGCGTCCACGTCGCATATCACGAATCAGCATTTCTCCAGAACGTCCCGCGCCAATAATCAACACACGTTGTGCGGCTTGAGTTTCTAGCAAGAAATTAAAGGAATGCTCACGCCACAAACGATAAAGCAGTCGTGGAATGCCCAGAAAGAGAGCCAGTAATAATGGATAGAGCAATAAAGCGCTGCGTGGGTAGTGATCGAAGGTGCCCATCAGTAATAACACTAAGGTCATCACCAAGGCTCCCACCAATACCGCCCGCAGGATGTTCCATAAATCGGGCAAACTGGCGAAGCGCCATATGCCTTGGTACAAGCCGTAATGCCAGAAAATGAGGCTTTGAACCAGCACCGCAATAGGCGCGGTTCCGCGCAGCAATAACCATTCTGTTTCAGACAGTTGGAAAAATAAGCGTAGATTTAGCGCCAAACTCCAGGCTAAAACAACCATGAATAAGTCGTGGAGGATGACGGCAAGACGGCGGGGATCAATTTTGAGTGGTGGCATGAATATTATTAACTCTTGACGTGACGCAATGGCTACTTTTCTGCACTGGAGTCTGTTTTCAAGTGCGGTTTGAGTAGACTGGTTACAAGGGGCCAGTCTAATAAAAACGGGGCGACCAAGAAACACCTAATCGCGCATAAAATAATCCAATAAAGTAAGCAAAGGTATGACCTTCCGTGAAATCTAACCACAAGGAATTAAACAGATTACCGACGAGGATAATCAGCAATAAACCTTGTGCAGGTTGGCTAAATGCGCCCAAACGAGGGCTATAAAAGAACAACACGGCAAGAAATAATAAAAACAAGCATAAGCCGGGGAGTCCCCATTGCACCGTTATCAATAAGTATTCATTATGCGGATTTTCACACATGATCATATTTTTATTTGCGGTAAGTTGCGTATAAGCGGGGGTAAATCCTCCTGTGCCGGTGCCTAGCCAGGGACGTTGCGCCACCAATTGTAGGCTGTGATAGTAAAATTCCAGACGATAACCGACAGAGGTATGAGCGGGTTGTTGTGAATCATAGGCTTGAATGTTTTGCCAAGTTTGTTGTATGCGCAGTCGGGTTGAGTCAGAAAAATGGTAAGCAGACAACGCTAACAGCCCCACGCCCAAGATCGCCAATAACAAACCGCGCCAGCGCCAAGCGATAAATCCCCGCCACAACATCAGCATTAACACAATAATATAAGCGCTACGCCCCTGCCCAATAAATAAAATATTATATAAAATCAATAATAAGAGCACCGTTATTAGTGCTCGCCAACGCGGATATTCTTGCCAATACCAGAGTAATAAAACGGCTCCCACGCAGAATAAAATGCCTTGTGAAATATAATTTTTAAAGATGACCGGATTCTCTGCCGTAGCCTTGCCCAAAGGAATACCTGTAAGCCAAACAAAATAAGCGCCCAGCAACACGACTAAGAGTCCGATCATGAAACAGTGGATGCCCCAGCGTTGTCGATGAGGGTTTTGAAACAGTAACAGCATGAAGGGTAAATAGAAAAATTCTAAATAGGGTAGGAGCGTTTGCAATGCTGCAAAGGGTTTGAGTAGAGAGTAGCTGATAGCCAATAACCCCCACAACCATAAGGCCCATGAAGTTAAAACCACGGGATGAGAGGCGAGGTTTAAGTGCTTGGGTTCGTGCCACAATATCCAAAGACTGAGCACCGTGATCAAGGGTAGAAGGGTGTTGACACCCGCAATCGAAATCGGTAGAGAAAAGCCTGTGAGCCATAACAGGTAAACGGCAGTACGGTGCAGAGTAGTTGACATTGAACCCCAAATAACAACAGGCTTGCGGTATGAAATATTCAGACCTTTTAATAAAAAAAATACTCGTCATTTCGACCCGCCAGATTGGCGATGCGTTGTTGACGACACCACTGATTCACTCACTACACTGCGCTTATCCACAAGCACAAATAGACGTGCTGTGCTTTGCGGGTAAAGGGGCGATATTGCAGGGCAATCCCGACATTCATCGGGTCTTGAGTATAGCTGAACGCCCAAGTTTTGTTGAGCACTGGGCATTATTCAAACGCATTGGACGCGCTTATGATTTAGCCGTCTCGACCCTAGCAGGCGACCGTCCCATGCTGTACGCCTTGTTAGCTGCCCCACGCCGTGTTTCTATCGTTCCGCCCAAACACCCACAACACACTTGGAAACGTTGGCTTTTACAGGGCTTTAGCGAATTAGATGATGTGAATACGCCGACGGTTTTACAAACCTTGCAACTCGCCGATGCATTGCACATTCCACGCACGAGCGCGGTGATTCTGCCACAAACAGCACAACCTGCACGTTTACAAAAACATTTGCCTTTTGCTCTGCATAGCCCTTTTGCGGTTGCCCACGTCAAACCCATGTGGCGTTATAAACAATGGCCTGTGGCGCATTGGGTATCGCTGCTTAAGCATTTGCAAGACACGCAACAGTGGTCGGTGGTGTTGACGGGCGGAGGCGGGGAGGAAGAGTTGAATTATGTGGAACATATCGCCCAGCAGGTGCCTGGTGCGGTGAACTTGGCGGGTGCATTAGATTTTGGGCAAGTGGCGCAGTTGATTCAAGCCGCCCAGGTGTATATCGGCCCAGATACGGCAGTGACGCATTTAGCCGCCGCGACAGGCACGCCGACCATTGCCTTGTTCGGCCCGACTAATCCTGTGAAATGGGCCCCTTGGCCTGTGACTGATGCACAAAACACCGCGCCTTTTCAGCGCGTGGCAGCGGCTCAGACCATCGGTAATGTAACGGTATTACAGGGTAAAAAAGACTGCGTGCCCTGTCATCAAGAAGGCTGTGAACGCCATCGCAAGAGTCATAGTGAGTGCTTAGATAGCTTAAGCGTTGAGCGGGTCATCAATGCGATACAGAGAGTATTCGATAAAAATTTGCAATAGCTTGTTTCTATTGTCGAATCGGATAAACCGGAAAGTGGTAATATTGGATGGCAGCCTCAATCGCAGGATGAGGATTCAGATAGAGCAAAGTGAGCAGGCGCTCGTGGTCAAGTGGGATTTCTAAAATCCGAGCCTGGGCGGGTAAGTGCTTGGGCGGGCAAAAATAAGTGCTGCGTTCGATGTGCGGCCACCAGCTGGGCAGTCGAGAGGGTAAATTCAACTGATTAAGGTCGCACGCGGGTTGCCCATTCGCATCAAAAGGGGCTTCTAATATGTAACTGCCGACCAAAAATCCCGCTAACCCACCATAGGCTTCAGTGAAAGTCTGCTCCGTTCGACGAAAGCGCGGTACTCCCAACACTAAATGCACTGTCTGCTGTTGTAGATAGTTCAAAGGTGCCAAACGATAATGCCCTGGCTTGTTGGCAAACGGAATACCTTGGCGAGCCACTTGTGGTTCATTGAGACCAAACATGTCCAGGGTTTTTAAGTCTGAATAATAAGGGATAGCGCCTGCCGCTACGGTGGCAATATGCACGGGCTGTTTGGCATCAGCAAACAGCGCTCCGAGCGCTTGTCCTGCCAGATCAGCACGTTCTTGCTCCATAAAAGCTCGCAAATCGGCGATGCTGTTAATACCGTTGATACCTGTGAAATGTTGGGCATGATTGAGCGAACCTATCAGCAGCAGCGATAGCAGGGCATAACGTAACAGGGTTGTGGGTAACAAGCGGTATATCAGCCACACGCTGAGTAACATGCCTGCTGGTAACACGGGGATTAAAAAGCGAAACTCCATAAAATCCCCGCCCACTTTTAATACGTACAACAACCATAAAAACACCAGTAGACTTAATACCAGCATGGGGCGTTGTTCAGGATGCAGCAGGTGGTGTCGATTGATGGCAGCGAGTGCCAATAATCCTACAGGCCATAGCCAATATGAGATAAAGAAACTGGCTAAATAAATAAAGCCTTGATATAGCAGGACAAAAGCGGGAACAGCAGCGACTTTAGCGTAATAAGTATTGGGCAATACATCGCCGTAATACTGAAATTTCCACACCAACCAGAGACTGAGTAATGTGCCTGCGGGCAGTAATAAAGCAGAGAATAAGGCTCCGCGCTGTGGGCTATTTAACACACGCAGACCTAAAGCCACGCCTAAAGGTAAGAAAAACACCACAGAATCTAATCGTGTCAACACGGCTAAAGCTGAGATGATAGAAAACCAGAAAAGCGGCGAGAGGCGAGGGGTTTTGAACAGTAATGGCAGGCTGAGAGCTAAACCCGTGGTAAACAGCAGAGATTGTAATTGGGTTTCTAAACCGCCTGTGGCATAGGCACTAAAGCTGTAATGCGTCCCCAGCAATAGCACCACAACTATGGCTTGGGTATAAGCGTTTAATATCCAACGAGCTAAGTAAAAACTTACGCCTAAGTTGAGAGCCAATAAGAATATTCCCAACACGTAAGTGAAACCTATGGGTTCTAGCCCTAAGCTCAATGGCACCGCTAATATCATTGTCCACAAGAAGTTGGAATAGCCCTCAACATATTCTCCAGGATTGAAGACTAAACCTTGCCCAGCAACGAGATGAGCTGCATAGCGCAAAGAAATAAAAGCATCATCCTGGACAAAACGTAGATGCCAAGCCAATAAGAGACACAGACTCAACAAGCCAAACAACAGGGCTCGTTGCGAAGTGGATAAGGGCTGCATTCTTAACTCCTGCATCATGTCGATGACACGGTGATTTTATAAATTTGTGCGGGCAGGGCTTTGCCTTTTAACTTCACCGATGCTTGAGGTTTAATGGCAAAGCCCGCGTAATGAGTTGAAGTTAAGGCTTGATGTAGGCTATCGGACAAAATAATTTCCCGTTTTTTAGCTACCCCCATCAATCGAGCCGCTACATTTACGGTATCGCCAATCACGGTGTAATTCATGTAGTTAGCCGAACCCACATTGCCTACGATCATATCGCCTTTATTGATGCCAATGCCTAAGCCAATATCGCCGTGGTAAATATCTCGTGCTTGCCAACTCCCTGACACTTCAGTAAACCGCTCTTGCATGGCAATGGCGGCTTGGGTGGCGCGTTGTGCGGAATCGACTTGCTCAAACGGCACACCAAAACCAATTAATAAACAATCGCCTGCCATATTAAAAATCGTGCCTTCGTACTGATAAGCCACTTCGGTCAGCACCGTGAAAAACTCATTGAGTAACGCCACAACTTCAGCGGGTTGCAAGGCTTCACTCATGGCGGTAAACCCTCGCATATCCGCAAATAACACCACACCATGTTGGCGATTTTGGCGGTCAGTTAAGGCTTGTCCGGCTTTTTCAGGATGGCTTAAAATTTCATCGACCAAATTAGGCGCAATGTAGCGTTTGAAAGTGCCTTGTAATTGTTCGCGTTGAGCGGTTTCCAATTGCTTGCGAGCATGTTGGTAGCGTAATAAGGAACGCACCCGCGCAATGAGTTCTTCACGATGAATGGGTTTGGAGAGAAATTCATCCGCGCCCGCTTGGATACCATTAATGCGATCACTGCGATCTTCTAATGCGGTGATCAATACCACGGGAGTGAGCACGGTGAGGGGATCAGATTTGATATGACGGCAGAGTTCAAAACCGTTCATTTTGGGCATCAGTACATCGGATAAAATGATGTCGGGTTGCCAGTCCTGCACTACTTTTAAGGCCGCAATGCCATTGTCTGCTGTTTGCACCTGATAATCGCGTTCGCGCAATAATCGACTGGTCAGCAAGGCATCGTAATGTTGATCGTCAACGACTAGAATTTTGTTCTGGTGGGGAGGCGGCAAGGCCAGCGATAGCTCCGGTGCCATCGACTTCAGTGCATCTAGCTTTTTTTTTTATCTTGTGAGGGAGTGGTCAAGCTTTCACCACGATCCAAGCGGGCGCTGAGTTGCTGGAGCGCTTGCTGAACCGAATGGAAGCTTTGTTCTAATGCGGGGAGTAATGGTTCAACTTCGTCGAGTTGATGCTCATGCCCATATTGTTCCAAGCGTTGACAGTGTTCAGCCAGTTGTTGAGCACCTAAATTAGCGCTGCTTGATTTTAAGGTATGTGCAGCACGAGACAGCATGTCAGCATTTTTCAGTTTTGCTCCAGTTAAAATCTCTTTTAATAAGGTGCTGGCTGTATCTGTATAAGTGTCTACTAACTCTTTGAAAATATCCGGTTCTTCCATGCCCACCAACGCATGCATGGTGTTCCACATATCACGTTGTAACGTGTCTAAAGCTTCAGTTGACACTGTTTTAGTCGGTTCTGCTGGGACATCTGTTACGATGTTTTCAGCGTCCGCAGACTTTAAGCCTCTAATGTCGTGTAAGACTTTAGAAACGACTTGGTATTCTTGATTTAGCGCGATGACTTGTTCTGGTACGCCTTGCAAATCATTTATACGCCCTTGCGTTTCCAATTGCTTGCTTTGCTGGCTTAACAGCGTCGCACCTAGGCTGGCGCTGCTGGATTTTAAGCTATGTGCGGCACGCTGTAAGGCTTCAGCATCTTTTTGATCGGAAGCTTGATTGATGTGCGCTATCAATTCTTCACCGCCGGATAAATAAGCATCGATCAACTCATGCAAAATCGCTTCTTCGCCATCAGTCAAGGCATTCAACGTCGCCTGCATTTCTGGCAATAACGCCTTAAAATGCGCCTCATTAGAGTCTTGTCCTGACGGGGAAGGAGTAGGAGGCGTGGCGGCTTCTGGTTCTGCTGCTGGCAGGTTGAGCGTGAGGCTTGTGGTGTCGGGTAATTCAATATTATGCAGCGTTTTTAAGGCTTTGAGCACTAACACATATTCTTGCGTGAGCGTGGCGACCTTGCTGCCCAAGCCCGATAAATCCCCCATCCGGCTTTGTAACTCAATGTCTTTGCTATGCTGACTCAACACTTTGCAGCCAATGCTGGCGCTACTGGATTTCAAACTGTGGGCGGCGTGTTCTACACCTTCGGCTTGTTGTTGCTGGAGCTTGCTTTGCAATTGTTCAATTAAAGGCAGACTGGTTTCCACATACGTGTTGAGCAATTCTTCGCTTAATGCTGTATCGCCTTCGGTCAAATTCTCCAGACTGCTGCGAATATCATTGATTAAGCCCGTCATGTGCGCATTGTCTGTCGTTTCTGCACCGCTAATGGAGTCGGTTTCTATTGAGGTGTCTTGCAAATCCAGGCATTTAAATTCAATACCGCGCTGCAAGGCCGATAGCAAATCATCGCGGCGCACGGGCTTGGTGACATAATCATCCATGCCGATGGATAAGCATTTTTCTCGGTACCCCTGCATGGCATGAGCGGTCATGGCGATAATATAAGGTCTACGTTTTTCATCGGTAATACGTTTGCGCAGCTCTTGCGTGGCTTGAAAACCATCCATTTCTGGCATTTGAACATCCATCAGGATCAAATCGAAATCCTGTTGCTCAAAAGCAGCTAAAGCCTCCAGACCATTATTAGCAATTTTTGCGGTATAGCCTAAACGCTTGAGTAATAGGATGGCGACTTTCTGATTAGTTAAATTATCCTCTACCAACAACAAACGCACATTAGGCACAGCGCTGGGTTCTGGTTTTGATGCCGTGGGACGCGCATATTTTGCCGAGGACATAGAGATTTTTTGCAGTGTACCTTGCGCCATATTTTGACGACGAAATACTTCAATCAAACAATCAAATAAATGCGAACTTTTAACCGGTTTAGTCAGATAGGCCGCAAATAGATTTTCTTGTTTTTCAGCTTGTCGTCCTAGAGAAGTCAACATCACTAGGGGGATGTTTTTATGCTGAGCTAAAGCCTTAATTTTTTGCGCCAGCATCACTCCATCCATACCTGGCATTTGCATATCCAAAATGGCTAAATCAAAGGTGGGACAGTCGGCTTGCTCTAACAACTCCAGAGCTTGCATTCCAGAACTGGCTTCTTGTGGCTGCATACCCCATGATTGCAACTGACGATCAAGAATCATTCGATTGGTGGCATTATCATCGACTACCAGCACTTGTTTTTGTTTTAAATCAGTATGCACCTTCAGTAAGGGGTCTTCACGATCCGCCGCTTCTTCGTCTAATTTCACTTCAATGGTGAAATAAAAGGTGGAACCATTACCCACCTCACTTTCTACCCACATGTGACCGCCCATCAATTCACACAAATGCTTACTGATGGCTAACCCTAAACCCGTGCCACCATAACGTCGTGTCATTGACGCATCGACTTGGCTAAAAGCACGAAATAAGCGGTTTTTGCGCTCTTCAGGTATACCGATTCCCGTGTCTTTCACTCCACATCTAATTTCTTGTCGCTGCTGATCTAAAAAACGATGGCTAACACTAACCAATACTTCACCGTGTTCCGTAAATTTCACGGCATTACTCAGCAAATTCACCAAAATCTGTCGTAAGCGTGTAATGTCTCCAAGCACATGAAAATTGATGCCCGGCTCAAACAACATGCCCAATTCCAAGCCTTTTTCAGCTGCTCTGGAGGTCACGATATCCAGTGCTGACTCGACACAATCACGAACATCAAAGGTATGTTCTTCTAGTTCTAATTTACCCGCATCAATTTTGGAAAAATCCAAAATATCGTTAATCAAAGCTAACAAAGCATCGCCACTGGTACGCACTGTTTCGACAAAATCATGCTGCTCGGAGTCCAGTTCAGTGTCCAGCAATAAGCCAGTCATACCAATCACTGCATTCATTGGCGTGCGAATTTCATGGCTCATATTGGCTAAAAATTCACTCTTAGCTTTATTGGCTACTTCAGCCGCTTCTTTAGCCTCTTGCAAATCCGAAACGGTTTTTTCTAAGGTGAAATTCGCTTCAGATAATTCTGCGGTGCGAGAATGCACTTGTTCTTCAAGATGATCACGGTGCTTTGCGAGCATTTTGTCGCGGTCTTGAATTTGAGCCAGCATGTTATTAAAAGCATTCACCATTTGGCCGATTTCATCACGCCCATACGATTGCGCTCGGATGCTGTAATCTTCTTTTTCAGTGACGGCTTTGGCGGTGTAAACCAGGTGTAGGATGGGACGCGAAATAATCGTCTGCAAATTGGTGGAAATAATAAAAGAAAGGAAAGTCGTGACTAATAGGATAAGAAAAATAGTGCCTGCAAAATTCCACAACAGGGCATAAATATGCTTGAGGTCTGACTGAATAAACACCGTACCGACCGTCTGTTTATGCAATTCAATATGTTCAAAGACCTCAAGGTGTTCAGCCGTGAATAAAGGGCCTGGGGGACGCACAGAAGGGGCTTTGAAGCTTTGTTTAGAATCCCGTTGATAGATGGCAAAAGGTTCATTTTCTTTATTATAAATGACCGCAGCCACCACACTTTCTTGTACTTTCAAAGCGGATAAAATACGCTCAGCTAAGTCTTTATCTAAAAAAATCAGCGCGGCATTACTATTTAATCCAATAATGCGAGACAAAGCAGTATGGTTGTGTACCATCGCTTTGCGCAGCGATAACACTTCATTAAAAGTGAAAAAGGCCGAGGCCGCTAACAAGGCCATTGCATTGGTCAACATGATAATGAGGATTAATTTGCGTTTGATGGATAAATCAGCAAACACATTGCGAAATGTCATCGCTTACACCCCTTGCTGTCGCAAATATTGGCGAGATTTAATAAATTACCGTCAGCTTTCAATCCTGTATTCTCCAATTCTTCACGATTAATTTTCAGGCGAATTTTTTTACGCACGGTATAAAATTCAATCATCACACCGTCATGTACGGCATGTTCCATTTCGGTCACAGTGAGAATCGCTTGTTGATGAAGTGTTTCAATCAATGCATCCAGATGCTCTTGTTCTGAATGGCTAATAAATAAAATATGGCAACGATGATGTTCTAAATCCTCTATCTGTGCAAAGCGCACCACGGCTAATGAACGATTTTTTGCGGTGACATTTTCAGTGGTAATATCCAGCAACACTCCAAAGGGGTCTTCCCCTAATACGCAGAGGGTATAAGGTTCTTCTGGGCTGCTAAAACTAGCTTCAGGCCAAGTGATAAAATTCACAAAATTATACAAAAATGCGGCTTTAATCTGATATTCCCGAGCCGTGGTGGCAGAGGCTGGATACGCTCCAGTCAAACCCAACACCACTAGGCATAAGCCAGTGAGAAGCGGCAAAAATCGTAGTTTGTAAAATAAATACTGGAATTTGGAGTGCATCATATTCAAAATTGAAAGGTGTAGTCATCAAATGTTAATGATTGAATTTACAAGAAACTAAAGTATTTAATCGCTTAAACGGGCAGGAATTGTACTGAATTCTACAAAGAAAGTGTGGATTTATTCATAACTCACTTTGAGCCTACCTGAAAAACATTCATCATCACAGAACATTCATGACTCAAGTTTTTTTCAGTGCTTAAAAACAGATTCAAGCACCAAAAAATCGCTATGGTTCCACACTGAAGTGGGGATAGCGTGGGAAAAACTAGATGTTTGGATTCACTATTATCACAGTGAACGCACAAAATTTTGTTGAATATCGGGGCTATAGGTATCATGTTCCGCCAAACCCCTTCTCATATACCTTCATCATATTTATTCCGACGAGTAAACACAACTATGGAAAAACCCTGGACAGGTCGTTTTACACAAGCCACTGATCAATTCGTTGAAGCGTTTACCGCTTCTGTAGACTTTGATCAACGTCTTTATCACTACGATATTGCTGGTTCCATCGCGCACGCCACCATGCTGACTAAAATCGGCGTGCTCAATGAGCATGAAATGCAGCAAATTATCGAGGGCTTACAAGCGATTGAACAAGATATAGAGCAAGGACAGTTTGTGTGGAGCATTGCGCTTGAAGATGTTCACATGAATATTGAAGCGCGGCTGACCGAAAAAATTGGGGCGGTGGGTAAAAAATTACATACCGGACGTTCACGAAATGATCAGGTAGCCACGGATATTCGCCTGTATTTACGCGATCAAGTTGACTTGATTCAAACTGAACTTCAACGCCTGATTGAAGCGCTCGTCACGGTCGCAGAACGAGAAAATGCCACGATTTTACCGGGTTTTACCCACTTACAAAGCGCCCAGCCCGTCACCTTTGGACATCACATGCTGGCTTGGGTAGAAATGCTCATGCGTGACCGCGAACGTCTGCGTGATTGTCGTCAGCGCGTCAACATCATGCCTTTGGGTGCTGCGGCACTGGCAGGCACTACTTATCCCTTAGATCGACACTACACCGCGCAGCTTTTAGGTTTTGATGGGGTGGCTGAAAACTCATTAGATGCGGTCAGTGATCGTGATTTTGCAATTGAATTTAATGCGGCGGCTGCCGTGTTGATGATGCATTTATCACGTTTTGGCGAAGAGTTAGTGCTGTGGTCATCAGCACAATTTGATTTTATTGATTTAGGCGATGCTTTTTGTACGGGTTCATCGATCATGCCGCAAAAGAAAAATCCTGATGTCCCTGAATTAGTCCGAGGAAAAACCGGGCGTGTTTATGGACATTTAATGAGTTTGCTGACGCTGATGAAATCCCAACCGCTGGCCTACAACAAGGATAATCAAGAAGACAAAGAGCCCTTATTTGACACGATTGATACTCTAAAAGGCTGCTTGAAAGTGTACGCCGACATGATTCCCATCATGCAAGTCAAAACCGACAATATGTTGCAAACTGCTCGACAAGGTTTTACCACGGCTACAGATTTAGCCGATTATTTAGTGCGCAAAGGCGTGGCTTTTCGTGATGCACATGAAATTGTCGGCAAAGCCGTGCGTCACTGCGTAGAACAGCAGTGTGATTTAAGTGATTTAAGCTTATCTGTCTTGCAAGGCTTTTCTGACACCATTGATGCTGATGTCCATGAAGTGCTCACGCTACAAGGCTCCGTCGCTGCTCGTAATCACTTTGGCGGCACCGCACCAGAGCAAGTCATCGCCGCTGCACAAAGAGTTCGCTTGCGCTTAAAAGCTTCTTAAAAAAGCGGCTGCTCCATTCATAGATAGATGCCAAAGTCCCTCGGCATCTATCTGTGTCATTTGCCTATACGAAGATGGGGGATCGAAGCGAAAATTAGCTATTTTGAGGCAGGTTTGCAGCCGATTATCCCATTTTCGTATAGGCTCTTAAATAACCGCTGATCGTCTCACCATCAATTTCTGGCATCTTGTGTGCTCTGTTGGCGGGTGAGATACCTTAAGACTTCTGACAACAGTGTGTAATAAAAATGGATTCGTGCTGTGTCCTCTGTGACTTCTCCGTGCCTCTGTGGTGAGAAACATCATCCAAACAATGAAATATAACAAAGCACTAAAGTTTGTTTTCAAACACATCATCAATTCTCACACTATCTGGTGAGAACACCGTATCACTAGACTTGTTGCGAGGGGTCAGCATCGTAGCGAAAAGGTGTGGTTTTGAGGCGGTTTTTTCGGTTTTTTGAGGCGAATAACGGGTTATTTAACGAAAAAAAGCGGAAGAACCGACCAAAATCCACGCCTTTGCAGCCGATGAAGACCCCTTGCAACAAGTCTACTTACCACATAAGACACGCTCCCAGTCACACCAAACCAACGAGAGTAGCCACCATGTCTTTACATCACTTCACCATCAGCACCTTGAGTTTTTGCCTGTTGGTCAATGTGGCTCATGCCAATGCAGAAGATGATTTACAAAATCTCTTAGAACTCCCTTTTGAATCCCTATTCAATCTGGAAATTGTCACCGCTTCAAAACTGCAAGAAGATATTAACGACACCCCCTCCACCGTTCATGTCATTACGCGCCAACACATCCGCCAGCGACGTTACACCAGTTTGGTGGACTTATTAGAAGATTTACCCGGCGTTGATGTGCATCGCAACACCCGTTCTACGGCGTATCACAACATTTTGCTACACGGGCACTTAAACAACACCAAGTTCTTGATTTTACAAGATGGCGTGCGTATTGAGCCGAGTTCTGGCGAGCAAGTACCTGTAGCGCAAAACTTCCCCTTGTATCACCTCAAACAAGTGGAAATTCTCTACGGGCCTGCCGCAGCTCTGTATGGTGCAGATGCTTTTGCGGGCGTGATCAATATGATTACCGAAGATGGCAAAGACTTACAGGGAGCCGAAGCACACATCACTTACGGTACTGATAATTACGCTTATTTCACCGCGCGTGCCGGGGTTGAGTTACAAGAAGGGCTTGATCTGGTGGTGGGCACCCATTTGCACAGTGCTGATATGGCGCCACTGAATGAGTTTTATCCTGATGATTACCCCAAAGTAGATGCTAAAACTTTTGATGGGCGCGTCAAAGTGCCTGCTGAAGAACGTGAAGATTATGCAGGGCCCATTAGCAGCCATACGATTTTTGCCAAACTGAACCTCACCGAACATTTTACTCTCGGCTTTCAACAATCTTTTTTCCGTAGCTTGACCAGCACGGGGGATAAACCGAGTTCAAGTTTGTATCGAGAAGATGCGCAATGGAATACAGAAATCAATACGGTCTACGGACGCGGACGTTTTGAACTGACGGATAAATTACACAGCGATACTTTGTGGGAATACAACACGCACGAAATTTTGCCCACTTCAAAATATTTCAATATTTATGTGGAATTTGAAGATGATGGTTATGAATATGCAAAAAGCCGAAAACACAGCCTAGAACAACAATTTACTTATCTATTTAGCGATACGCAGACGCTCATTGCAGGTGTCAGCTATGGTCATTACTACTCTTTACCCAATGTGCCAGATTTACCCAATCCCTTCCAAGTCAATGTGCCGTTAGAACAGCAAACGCACTACTACCCCAACACCAATGATGAATTGCCCATTGTTTTTTTTGATACGCGCTACACCAACGAAGCGCTGTATTTACAATGGAAAGCTCATTGGATGGATACCTTTTCCACCACACTCGGCGTGCGTTATGACAACAATTCCGCTTATGGTTCTACTTGGAATCCACGTTTAGGTTTTGTGTATCGAGTGGATACAGACACCGTGGTGAAAATGCTTTACGGCGAGTCTTTCCGCGCCCCCACTGCCACTGAAGGTTTTGGCACGTTTGGCACTTTCACCGGAGAGAAAAACGCTCAAGGTGAATACATCAGCAACTTTTTCCGTTCGCCTAATTTTGATTTACAACCCGAAAAAGCCCGCAGTCTAGAATTAAGCCTTAGTCATGCTTTTCATTCACGCCTGCACGCTCAGTTCAGCGCTTATTATGCGGAAGTCGATAATGTCATTGCGACGGTAGATTTAGAGGAGCCTGTGCAATTCATTCCGGGTGGATTTATAAAAAACAGCAATCGCAAAGACAATGTTGGGACAGAAACCCACTATGGTGTGGACATGAGCGTTAATTATCAGCGCTCATTTGGAAGCGGTTGGGTGGGGAATTTTTGGGGTAGCTACAGCTATATTGATGGCAATGTGCAAGATGCCGGCGATGCGCCCGCACTGGATTTGTACTATGTGTCCAAACACAAATTCAAATTAGGCAGCACTTTCAGTTATGACAAATACTTCTTAACCACCCAGTTTTATTACATTGGCAAAGCTAATACTGGGCGTAAAGATGCCACTCAACCGGGTCGGCTCCAACAAACCCCTGATTATTTCCTCATGCACCTGCATTTAGGGGCTAATGATGTGCTGAAAAACCTGTCTGCTTATTTGGATATTTATAATGCATTGGACAACCGCTACTACGGAGCAGGCGGTTCTGCCAGCACGACCTTGACTCAAATGCCGCAACAACCCCGCAGCGTGATGTTTTCTCTGAATTATCGGTTTTAGAAACTTCGGCAGGCTAAGAGGTGACAATCCAACTGTCTGCATTCTCTAGTATGTGATGAAAGCCTAATTCCAGCAGTTCTTCTTTCGTCCATAATGAACGGTGGTTTTCATAAGGATTAGCTTCTACTTCCTGGTGAATAAAGGTTTTGGGCGTGCTGACTAAAATTTCGCCTCGACTAATGCGCTTGAGTTGTTCTAAGAAAATAAACCCTTCTGATTTTTCAAAGTGTTCCAAAATATCAATAGCTAATACCAGTTCATAAGAGTGTTCGGGTAATGTAGGTAACACTTCTAGTGCATTACCTATGAAAAGCTGGTTATACACATAATCATGCACCGGAGTGACATACACAGAACACGCTTCAATACCATCAATTTGAATTATCCATTCAGACTTGGGGCGTTGCGTGGCTTCTGAACCATTAACATCAAATAAGTGGATATGTTCTAAGTTAGTGCGTGTTAAAAAACCGTATTGCCCCATCCCTGTCCCCACATCCAGAATACTGCTGGGATTACAACCTTCAATAAACCCCATAATGCTTGACAATTGCGTGCTTTGACTAAATGGCATTTTTATTCCTTGATTTTTTCTTTGTATTCACAGAGGTCTTGAATTAAACAATGAGGGCATTTGGGTTTGCGAGCCACACAGATGTAACGTCCCAATAGAATCAACCAATGATGCGCATGTTGTTTAAATTCTGCTGCCACTACTTTAAGCAATTTATGTTCTACGGCTAATACATTGTGACCAGGAGCTAGTCCTGTGCGATTAGATACTCGGAAAATATGCGTGTCTACGGCAATCGTGGGTTCACCAAAAGCGGTATTGAGAATGACATTGGCTGTTTTGCGCCCTACCCCTGGCAGAGTTTCTAGGGCTTCACGTTGGCGGGGCACTTCACCTTTGTGATGCTCTAATAATAAAGCACAGGTTTTGATGATATTGCGGGCTTTACTATTGTACAAACCGATGGTTTTAATGTGTTGCTTTAAACCTTCTTCGCCTAAATCAAGAATAGCTTGTGGGGTATTGGCGAGAGGATATAAGTGGGCAGTAGCTTTGTTCACACTTTTATCGGTGGCCTGTGCAGAAAGAATCACTGAGATCAATAATTCAAAGGTTGAGTGATAATTTAACTCAGTAGTGGGTTCAGGATTATCTGCTTGTAAACGGGTCAATATTTCCCGGCGTTTGGTGGCGTTCATGAAGAGGATTTAACGGGACTGGCGAAGTCTACGTTTTGGGTTGAAAGTGCTGTTTTTGTTCTTTTAGCTTTGAGGTCAACCCAGTTTTTAAGCGCAATCAATATACCAAGGCCGATAAAAGCACCCGGTGGCAAGATAGCTAATAACAAACCGCGATAATCCTCAAACACGATAAGAGTCAAGCCTGTGGCTGCTTCGCCAAACATTAAATCCGCCTGCGCAAATAAAGTGCCGTACCCCAATAATTCCCGTAAACCGCCCAAAGCCATTAAAGCTACCGTAAAACCCAGTCCCATGCTGAGTGCATCTAATAAGGATTTATCTAATGGATTTTTTACAGCAAAAGCTTCAGCGCGTCCAATGATGGCGCAATTGGTCACAATGAGAGGAATAAAAATACCGAGCACTAAATACAAATCATAATAAAAAGCTTTCATCATGAGTTCTACTGCGGTGACAGAGGAGGCAATGATTAATACAAAAACAGGCAAGCGGATTTCAGCCGGAATTAAATGACGGAAAATTGAAACCAGGCCATTGCTACTGAGCAAAATTAAGGTGGTAGCTAAACCTAAACCTAAGCCGTTGACGACAGTGCCCGTGACAGCTAACAGTGGACATAAACCCAGCAGTTGTACAAAACCTGCGTTGTTTTTCCATAAGCCGTCATAAAGGATGCGTATGTATTCTTGCATGATGATATCCTTGTCAATTCATTGCCATTCAATCAGCATAGAAAATAGACTGCTTTTTATGAATGTGGTAAGCGTTCCATGATGTAACCCAAGCAATCTTGGCGAATGATGCGGGTATCCAAGGTAAACATGGAGGGCATGAAGGTGTTGCAGGTGATGAGTGTTTGGTTTTCAACTTTGAAATAATCAGCGGCGCATTCTCGGCCTTGCTCATCCCATACTTCTAACACGGGGCGTTGCTCTGTATGAACTGTAGCTAGTGGGGTGTTGATCGGCAATTCTCGAAAATTTAAATGATCAAGATCAGCATCAAAACAGACTTCTGAAGCATTGTTGCCCACATCAAAATTGATGGATGATGGAATTTTAATCACGCCCACCGTGTGAAATAAATCCATATCATGCGCAGCGACAGGATGATCGGGCCATTCATTGAGATGCAGACAAGCATTTATAAATTCTTGGGCGTGTTGAATGCCAAATTGTGTGCCTACAGGCCCGCATTCAATGGTGACAGCGGGGCACAAGGGAGCAAAGGCTAAGGATTGCACGCCAATGGGTTTGATGAAATAAACCAGTGTGCGGCTGAATAATGTGGCTAAATGAAAAAAGCGTTGTTCTAGTTGATTGATGCAGGCGTAGTGTGGATTCAACCCAGTATTATTGTGTATATCAACACTCATCGCTAGATTTTGTTGGCGGGCATAATCGGTGATGTCTTGCATCATTTGTTGTTCTGGACCATCAGCTGCGCTTCCCCCTGGCCACACACGATTGTAGTCAGGTTGCTCCGGTAGACAACGCAGACCTTCTCGTGCGGCATCCACATTACCTATCAATAAAAGCAGGTCTCGCGGCAAGGTGTGTGTTTGGTAGTGTTGGAGTAACTGCTGCATGGCTTGCCAGCCCGTATCTTCATTGCCATGTAATAGCACGGATACGAATACACTACTCTGTCGCCGTCCAGGTAAATGTAACAGGGTGGGCTTATCAAGTATCTGATGTAAATCTTTGGCTGTCGTCTCTAATAAACCGTGAGGAATGTGTTTGAGCAACTGCCAGGTGTTTGAATTCATCATGAGGATTGTGCCTCAAAGGTGTAGCTGCCGCATTCTGTGACGGCACCTTGTAAAGGAATATCCCAACTATTGATATGTGGCAATTGTGGCAAGTGCTGACATTCAAAGGCGACACCTAATAAGTGTGGGCGAGGGTGTTGGCGCTGTTTTAAGTAAGCAAAACTGGCATCATAAAAACCGCCTCCCATACCGAGGCGATGGCCTAATTGATCAAATGCCACTAAAGGCATGAGCACTAAATCTAAAGCCCAAGGCGGACGGGCGGTTGATAATGCACAAGGCTCAGCAATACCAAAGCGATTATTACGCAGGCATGTGTCAGCGGTGTAAGGTAAAAAATATAAGCCTGTTTTTTGCGGATGTAGTGCTGGAAGATAGCAATGTTTGCGGGTTTTCCAGAGATATTGGATCACTAGATTTAAGCTGATTTCCCCATCATTATCCAAATAACAAGCAATATGCTTTGCTCGTTTAAACAAGGGATGGTGGAATAATTCAGAGAGCAATGACAGCGCTGCATGTTGGCGTTGTTGAGAGGGTATAGCACGGCGCTGTTGGCGCATGTGTAGACGTAATGAAGGAGAAGGATTGATAGACATGCGGCTAGGCAGTGAATAAAAGGGAGGGGCGTTACCCATGCATCGAAACTACTCGCCTTGAACCGGAGGCCCAAGTGGGAATGTCCGAAAAACTCATTAGGCTTCCCGCAAGCGGGCCTGCACACAAAGTTAGTTCTCTATTCCCAAGCGTGTAAGATAGGTTCAAGCATCATTATGAGTCCCAATGTATGGGCAACGCCAAAAACTTAAGCTACAGATCGTAATTGAATCAAGGCTTTACTGATTTTATTTTGTAAGCGCTCTATCTCAAGGTCTGAATCTTCATTATAGTCAGTTTTTTCATTTTTGTGTAACAATTCATGAATAATGTTCAATGCAGTCATCACCAGTAAACGTTCGGTACCCACTACCTTACCGTTTTCTTTAACGTCTTGCATTTTTTGGCTCAGGTAATCGGCACAAGCCATTAAATCTTCACGCTCGCTTTCGGGACAAGCCACCACATAGTCTTTATCAAGAATGTGTAAAGTCACCTGACGGTTGCGGCTCATGTTTCGTGTTCCAACAGTTTAAGACGTTCGATCATACTTTCGATGCGATGACGCGCTTGTGAGGTTTTTTCCAACAAGACATTACGTTCAGTTTTAAGTTTTTCCTGCTCTTCACGTAAAGATTGATTTTCCTCGCTCAACTGTTCACAGACTCGAATCAGTTCATCAAGTTGCTGTTCCAGAGGGGCTAACGCGACATTACTCATATATTATTAATCACTAAAGAGATCATCATCAGTAATGCCTGCTTCATCTTCAGAAATAGCACCATCATTGACTAGGGCTTTGCGTCTTTGCAGATAAACATTTTTGAGAAACAAATAAGGATCGGTGGATGCTGAATCTAACATTTTTTCTGTCCCTAGTAACTGCGCACGGGCATCAATAGCTTTTACCGCACCACCACCATAGACTAACCAATTATACAATTGTGGATCACCAACTTGTCGTTGTGGCTCCATTTGTGTATCCACCAATCGTCCTGCAATATCACGGGCACTGCTAGGGCCGAAAAAGGGTAGCATCATATAAGGCCCTGCCGGTATGCCCCAATAACCTAAAGTTTGACCAAAATCTTCATTATTGCGACTGATGCCATATTCAGTGGCAGGATCAAAAAAACCAAAAAAACCCACAGAGGTGTTCAGTAACAAACGTCCCGTATCACGACCCGCTTGTTTAAATTTAAGTTGCAACACATCATTGATAATCACACCCGTTTCGCCAATATTGCCCAAAAAATTACTAATGCTTGTGCGTAATTGCTCTGGCAGCGTTTTAGTATAGATTTCTGCCACGGGTTTTAACAAAATTCGATCTGCATCCTGATTAAATTCAAAAATGCTACGGTTCACCGACTCAAAAGGATCATCAGGTGCCGCATTGCCACTTGGTAAAGAGCTACAGCCTTGCAATACGAGCAAGTTTAAAACACCTGTCCATATAATGAATGATTTCTGGGCTATCCACATGATATCTGGGTTCCTAAATACTATAAATAGTGCCGTTTAGCTTGTCTAAATAGCTCTATTTCTATAAAAAAATAGAAAATTTAAGGTGTTTGATTTTAATTCATTCGTTGATAAATGGCTTCAGCAGCAGACCTTATATCATGTTAAATTGTAACCAGTGCTTGTCTGAACAGCAAGACGTACAGCAAAGCAGTTGCATAATGGGCTTTTTTTCGGTGTCAAGATTCATTAAACTGCACACTCTGTTATTCCACACACATTGAAGGAGCTTTAAACGATGCATATTTTATTATTCTTAGCTGTTGGCGCATTAGCAGGTTGGTTAGTTGGTCAAACCATGAAAGATCGCGGTTTTGGTCTGATTGGTAACATCATTGCTGGTGTTGTGGGTGCTTTGATTGGTGCTTTCTTAGGTATGACTCTGACCAGCACTGGTTTTATTGGCGCATTAATCATGGCGGCTATCGGTGCAGTATTATTAGTATTCTTGGGCGGTTTATTTAAGAAAGAAAAAGTAGCTGCATGAAATTAAGCTGTTGCGAGATAGTGCAGCGTAGTGTTTATACGTTGCAAATGATGTTACGTCACTGGGTTTGTGTACGTAGCGTTTATCATATCTCGCCAGCGACTCATCGCATTACCGAGCTTGATCCCTTAAGTTTGGTTGACCAGGGTGTGCAAGTGCTTGCCCTGGACTTTGACGGTGTACTGGCTTCTGATGGTACGCCGTTCCCTTCCCCTAAAGTACAACAATGGCTTGATCATTGTGTCCGTCAATTGGGCACTGAGCGGGTCTTTATCCTCAGCAACAAACCTCGTCCAGAACGCATCTCTTGGTTTAAAGAGCAATATCCTGGTCTACGTTTCATCAGCGGCGTGCGGAAAAAGCCCTATCCTGATGGTTTACAAGCCATTCAGCAGTGCACCCAAGTTCCCTTTCAAGCCATTTTATTAGTCGATGACCGCTTACTCACAGGCGTGTTGGCAGCCTGCATTGCGCAAACACAAGCCTTACATATTCGCACACCTTATGTAGAACTCAGCAAACACCCCGTGAAAGAAAGCTTTTTTATGCTCTTACGTGGCATTGAAAAAGTGCTGTTCTTTTTTTAAACAGCCCATCAAATGCTGTGCAAAGTATCCTCGATACACCTTATCAACCTTAAACTCTTTATCTCCAAACCCACTGATAATGAAGAGCTTTATGCTATTAGCCATACTGTGCCAAACACACAAACCCCTCCACATATCAATGCCTCATCAGCATCCAGCAATGTTAGGCCATCTGCTTTTCACGAATTTCGTCTAAGGTTTTACAATCAATACATTTAGTAGCTGTAGGACGTGCTTCCAGACGTTGCAAACCAATATCCACCCCACAACTTTCACAAAAACCATAATCTCCTGTATCTATTTGACGAATAGAATCATCAATTTTTTTCACCAATTTACGTTCACGATCTCGCGCACGTAATTCCAATGCAAATTCTTCTTCTTGCGTGGCGCGATCAGTGGGATCAGGAAAATTACTGGCATCATCACGCATGTGACTCACAGTGCGAGCGACTTCTTCCAATAATTCTTTTTTCCATTGCAACAGCTTATTACGAAAATGTTTAAGCTGTGCCTCATTCATGTATTCTTCATCAGGTTGCAGCTGATAAGTCGGCATATCATTCAAATTGACTTCTTTAGCTTCAGGCATGATTTTATATTCTCCTGCTCAAGGTCACTATGACCTGGCTATGTAGCACAGCGATTGATTGCCAATCGCCTGAAAAGGGCGGACATATACCATAGCCTTTCAAGCCATTCAAGTTTTTTATCTGCCTGTTTAAGTATTTTGGTCACAGAATGCGCTGATGAGTGATCCGTAAATCTGGAATAATAGAAGGCTATGACCCTCTAATGTTACGTAAAGGCTTCTTTTGATCACATCAAAAATCGCCTCATTCGCTTCACGCCGTGTGCGTCAAGTAGTGACTTATCCATTCGAGTTTAGACACCCATGATGATGACAGAACTGTTTACCCCGCTACGCGATGTGTTTCGCCAACAATTACGCGAATCCAATACCCCTGATCAAGCCGTTGCCCACGCCCGCCACGTCTTAGACCGCTTACAGCTAGACTGCCAAGCCCGCAGCGATTTAACCCCCATGCAAGCCCGCTTAATGCCCTATGTATTTGATATGTTGAAATCTTCAGTGGCTTTATTACTGTCTGCATCAGAAACCCATGTGTGGGAAAAAAAATCGACTCAAACAGAGTCCCCACGCCCACGTAAAAAGTTTTTATATTTTTTTAGCTTCCACATTAGCCAAGCTTTTTGGTGGAAAGCGGGGCAAGCCATATTAGGTTTTCTCTTGCTAAGCAGCCTTTGGAATCATGGGCATTATTTCAGCTTCTTATTAATGTTGGGGTTGCTATTTTCTTTATTTGCCGATCAACTCCCATTCAATTGGCATTTTTTGCCGGAGAATCATCGTTCACGTTTACAGGCTGAAGTGCAATTGGATTTACAAGTCTTCATGCTTAAATTTGATGATCTATTGATTACTGCCGATAAAGTATTGAATGAAGCTGCTCGCCAAGCCACCGCAGAACCAATTCGAGAAGGCGATGGGTTAGAAGCCTATCCCCGCTTGCTCGTCTGGTGCCAGGATGTTTTAGAAGCAAAAGACTTTGATGACAGCGTTTATGCGTTAAAAAAAGCCCGCGAGCTGCCTGATTTACTGGCTAAAGAAGGCATTGAAACTGAACATTACCACAACGACAATGCCGCCTTTTTTGAACTCCTACCCAGCCTTGATCCCAACGACACTGATATTCAAACCTTGGCTCCCGCCTTAACCCGCAACGGACGATTGGTGAGCCAAGGACGTGCGACGGAGCCACACCATGCTGATTAATCTGACGCGCAAACATCTTCAACCCCATCCGCCCATAGTCGATACTCACACTGAGCCAAAAACCATTCCCCTGCCCTCTCCTGTGGATGGCATCACTGACATCATTGGATTTGATTTAGGACATGGAGAATCCGCTTTGACGTTGGCTAAAGTCGCCAGTGTGACGGAACCGCAGGTGCTAGAAGTGCAAGCCAGTCGTAGTTTTATCACCGCCGTGGCTGAACACCCCAAACGCGGCATCATCATTGGTGATGACGCTTACAAAGCACGAGAACTTGACAGCTTACGGGTGCGTTTCAAAACCTCTGAACTCAATAATCCACAAGCGCGTGCGCCGATTAAATTGTTCGCCAGCCAAGTTCTCCATTTGTTAGAAGAAAAAGACCTCATTCCTAATCGTCAACATTGTCGCTTTATTGTAGGTTGTCCTTCCGGCTGGACACCCAATGTCCGTGAACAATACGCAGATTTGATGCGCGAGTCAGGAATTGAACCGGTCAGCATCATGGCAGAATCGCGGGCGGCCTTTCTTCATGCGCGTGAAGCGCAAGACCTACACATTTCCGGCGAAGCCTTGCTCGATCAAGCCGTATTGATTATTGATATTGGTTCATCCACCACTGATTTTACAATGGTGCGTAATCTTAAAGAACACTACATTGACTTTGGCGACATTCGTCTAGGCGCAGGTTTATTAGATGAAGCCATTTTAGAATATGTTCTGGAACGATTTGAACGCCACGAAGAACTTGAAGCTATTTTTCGTCGTTTTCCTCATTACCGTGCGGTGTGTGAACTGACTTGTCGCCGCGTTAAAGAACAATATTTCAGCGCCGAAAGCCGCTATCTTGAAGAACCCGCCACCGAATCACTGAAAATTCCTTCACGTCCACCCATGTATTTCGATGTGGAATTTCGCCAAGAGGATATGCAAAATATTCTTAAGCAACCTTTATTACGTGGCAAATCTTGGCCTAATGCTTATCGAGATGAACTCATCGCAGCACACGAAAAAGTCAAAGAGCATCCGCCGGGTTTAGTGTTCTTAACCGGGGGCGCTTCGCGGATGGAATTTACCCGTCAAATAGCTCAAGAGATTTTCCCCAAAGCCTTGATTATACGTGGGCGTGAGCCAGAATTAACCATTGCTAAAGGACTGGCTTGGGCGGGGCGCATTGATCGTAAAGCCGAAGCCTTTCAGCGTGAAATTGATGCTTTTTTGAATTCAGGCAAACTCAAATATCTACTCAGCAGTCGTCTGCCTAACTTATTAGGATTATTGGCTGAACGCATGGCTTATGCGCTGCCTGAAGAAGTCGTCATCCCGGCTTTTAAAGATTGGCAACGCGGTAAACTCAAAACCCTGGCAGACCTTGAACAAGCCATAGAACAACGGGCGGAAGAATGGCTGCAAGACCCTTCTAATGTGCATTATTTCAACACCCCCGTGCAATCTTGGTTTTTTCAAAAAGTCATGCCCTATTTAGAAAAACATATTCATCCGCTGTGTGATAAATACAATATCCCGCGCACCGCTTTCAGCCCACCCGCACAAACAGCATGGCAAGGCAAAGTCTCGGCCTCGCTGGTGACTAATCGCTTGCGCGTATTTGATGGTTTAAATTTCACCGGTGTCGTGGTGTCTATCTTAATGGCTAATATGCTGGGAGGCGGCGGCTTAGCGCTACTCATGCAAGGGCCTGTGGGGCTTATTCTGGGATTTGTTATTGGCATTATGGCGTTTGCGGTGAGTCGCTCTCAAACGGATGCGTGGCTTAAAAACATGGACTTTCCGTTGCTATTGCGCCGCATTGAAACCGTAAAAAGTGTCAGTAAAAAGCTTCATCAAAAAGCCCCGGATATTCAAGCTGAAATACTCCGTTCACTAGAACAAGATGTGGAAACCTTAGAGAAAGTATCGACAGAAATTGATGCTTCCTTAAAAATGGCTTTACAGGAAGCCGTCAGAAAAGCCACCTTATTAATTCGCTAATAACTCTACAAAATAACATCAGTTGTAAAAGGCTTAAAGCAGGTGTTGTATGGTCATTCTTCAGCGCTGAAATGAAGCCTTTGCGTAAAGTCAGCTATTCAATGAAAATCCAGGAGGCTATATCATGCGTTACTTATTTATTGGCTATAGCGCGTTGGCTTTAGAAACCATAAAAACATTACTACGACGCAATCATGATGTGATTTTGTTGGATAAAGAGCAACAACGGGTGGAAACTTTGCAAGGCGATCTAGATTGTCGCTTGTTTCTAGGTGATGGCAGTAATACTGAAGTGCTTGAAGAGCTGTATGATCCTCAAATTGAAACAGTATTTTGTTTAAGCGATGAAGAAGCCTTCAATATTTTGAGTTCTTTGAATGCTCAACTGCAAGGCTTTAAACACGTTATCACCGGTTTGCAAGATGAAGCCTCTGAATCGTTATGTTTAGAACTGGGTTTACATAACTTGTTTTTGCCCCTGCGCACGCTAGGTTGTCATCTGGCAGAATTTGCAGAAGGAGGGAATAGCCTAGATTTGCAAAGTTTAATTAAGTATGACGCTCGGTTATTTTCTTTTATCGCACAAGCAGAAGATGAAAAGCCCGTGTTTGATATTTCTTTACCCAGCAAATCACGTATTATCTGTGTATATCGTGATAGTGTTTATTTGTGGCCTGATGCCAGCATGGCATTACAAATGGGAGATGAAGTCGTCATGATTACTCATATACGTCATCTGGATACATTACGACAGCGTTGGGGTTCTAACAAGCGCGAACATCAAAAAATACCAACATCATAGATAACGATGCAACGGTAGGGTGATTAATAAAAGACAACACCTAATGACAAGACATAAAAAAGCCCCTTAAAAGGGGCTTTTTTATGTCTAAATCCGTCTATTAGAAATTAGGTTTTTCAGGCTCTTCATTATAACGTTCAATGCCTTCTTTAATTTCTGTATAGGCTGCATCAATGCCTTCCCAACCATCAATTTTAACCCATTTGTTATGTTCTACATCTTTGTAATGTTCAAAGAAATGCGCAATACGACGAATCAGGTATTCGGATAAATCGTCCATAGATTTGACACCACGATAATCAGTACACACTTTATCAATAGGCACGGCTAAAATTTTTGCATCAGGGCCTGATTCATCCGTCATGCGTAACAAGGCGAGTGGACGACAGGTAATGACAGAACCACTGATGACAGGGATAGGGGTCAATACTAAAACATCTACAGGGTCGCCATCTTCGCCTAATGTGCTAGGTACATAGCCATAGTTGCAGGGATAATGCATGGAAGCACTCATGAAACGATCAACAAACATAGCCCCGGTGTGATGATCCACTTCATATTTCACGGGATCGCTATGAGCAGGAATTTCGATAATGACATTCACCTGAGTAGGTACGTCGTCGCCAGGAGTTACGTGGTCAAGATTCATAATATTTTATCCTTAGTTAGTGGACTTGTTCGGGATCAAAGGACAGCGCTTGTATACTTCAAACACTTAATAAGGTGCGCATTATCAATGTGTTCATTATGAGCGGTCGAAGTATAGCTATCACCACACATGCGTTGTTGCGACATAACATGAAACGTTTTTAATCCTGAATAAGTTTGATGGTGAAATCTCATACTGAAAAAACTGTTAAGCTTGTTTTATTTTCTATTGCAATGCAACAAAAATGTCTGAAATCCTACTATCAATACGTCATCCGCTGCGTTTTCGAGTTGGTTTTTCGCGGTGCTTATTAGTCGCCTTGAGTGTGATTCATTTGGGGGCTGGATTGAGCCTGTGTTTGACCCCTTTGCCTTGGCTAGGGTGTGCGTCCATAGGATTATTGATAATAGCGAGTTTTTATCACCATGTACGCCGCCATCTGCTCTGGCAACAACGGCCTTTTTCTCGTGAGTTGGTCATGCAGCAGCATCAATTTTATCTAAATGATGAGCAGCAAGCCGATATTCTGGAGGCTTATGTGCAACAGTTTGTGGTGTTGATTTGGTTGCGCTTACCTCATCAGCGTAAAGACGTGTTAATGATCTGTTCTGATGCTGTGCCCGCAGATGAGTTTCGACGCTTGCGCGTGCGCTTAAAACACCCAGAAAGGAATTGAGTATGCAAATTCCCATCAATACTTTAGAAGCGGATACCTTGACCAATATTATTGAGCACTTTGTGTTGCGTGAAGGCTCTGATTATGGTGCTCAGGAATATAGTTTCGCCGACAAAGTACAGCAGGTACGTCAGCAATTAGAAAGCGGCGAAGCAGTGCTGACTTATTCTGAACTGCATGAGTCCATCAATATTGTTTCAGCGCAAAAATTTACACAACAGCGACAAGAAGAGTAGGTCTAGGCTCTGTTGACATTTGGAGGCTGGCGGCTTTTCGCCCCCTTTCCGTGCTTGACGGCGTTATTTTTTTCTACCCATGGAATGCATGGCTACGAAAAAAAGTGCCTTGTCAGCTCAAAAATGGCGCTAAAAATCCAATCAGCCCCAAATGTCAACAGAGCCTAGGTTTTGAAATCTTTTTATCCGACAAAAAAGCGGGTATGGCGCTTGCCATACCCGCTTTTTTGTCGCGTTCTAAAATGCTTAGGCATTCCATTAGTATCACCGAAAAACCACTTTTAGCGTTTCATTTCTGCCAGTAAAGTATTTTGATTTTCAACGACTTGAATGCTTTCAGGTAATAAACCCCAATGCGCCAATTGCGCTTGGATTTGCGCATAAAAATCATGCATATCGCCGCTCATGATTAAAGCTACGTTAGCCAATAAAATCGCAGCACTGAAAATAATGCCAATAGTGATACGGGTGCGATTTGTGTTTTCCATAATATGATCATCCATGATTAAAACCTGGGAAGCCTTTAAGGCCATTAGGTAAAATTACGTATATATAATAGTTCTCTAATATTTATAAATCAAGCAAAAATTAACATAGGTTATATAAAAAATTTCAATGCAAAACTTTAATCCTATTAATACACCTTTGCGGGGTGTCAACCTCATCGAAGCCAGTGCAGGTACTGGAAAGACCTACACTATTTCCACTTTAGTAGTGCGCTTGATCCTTGAGCAAGCCTTGAGTATCAAGGAGATATTAGTCGTTACCTTTACTGAAGCTGCGACCGAAGAACTGCGTGATCGAGTGTTGAAGCGTTTGCAACAGGCGCACCAAGCTGTGCTACACGGTCATTGTGATGACGATACGCTGCGCGATATTTTGCTCAATCAAGCCGAGCCTGCGTTGTCGGCTGAGCGCTTAAACAATGCGCTGCGAGGCTTTGACGAAGCGCCTATCTTCACCATTCACGGTTTTTGTCAACGCATGTTGCAAGAAAATGCTTTTGAAAGTGGGGCGGCCTTTGATACGGAATTAATCACCAGCCAGCAGGCTTTAATGCAAGAAATTTGTGAAGATTTCTGGCGTATGCACTTTTACAGTGCAAATAATCCGGCGGTGTCGGCATCGACTCAGACACCGACAGCACTCTTTGTGGCTTACGTGCTTGACCGAGGTTATAGCCCGCAAAAACTGTTGGAAATGGTCAGCGGACATTTGTCTCAGCCTTTATTGACCGTCATTCCTGAAGGACAAACGGCGTTACAAGCTGCGCTCAATAAGAGTTATGTACAGGCTTTTCAGGATGTACAAGACAGTTGGCCCGTGGTGAGAGAAGACATCAAGCAGATGTTGCTCAGCAGTGATGCGTTAAACCGTCGGCAATATGCGCTGAAATCCATTCCTCAATGGTGTGCTTTGATGGATGCATTATTGATGGGAGAGATTAAACCCTTATTGTTTGATAAGTTTGAACGGTTTTGTAGTCAAAATTTAAGCAGTGCTACGAAAAAGAACAAAACTACACCTGAACATGTGTTTTTTGATCTCTGTCAACAATTGCAAGAGGCCGCAGCGGGTTTGCAACATCATTATGAGCAACATTTATTAAGCTTAAAATTTGACTTATTTAAAACAGTGCGGCGAGAATTAACGCTGCGCAAACGTACACGTAACCAGCAATCTTTTGATGATCTATTAATGAATTTGTATCAAGGCTTGCAAGGTGAGCGCAGTGAAGTATTGGCCCAAGCCATTCGCCGTCAATATCGTGCGGCATTAATTGATGAGTTTCAAGATACGGACCCTTTGCAGTATGCTATTTTCCATCATTTGTTTAATCAACATCAGCCAGATGAGAATAAAGAACTGACTCCTACTTCTCAGTTTAAGCCCATTTTGTTCTTTATTGGTGATCCTAAACAAGCCATTTATAGCTTTCGTGGTGCGGATATTTTCACTTATTTGAAAGCCAGTAGTGATGCTGATCAGCAATATACATTAGGCAAAAATTACCGTTCACATCCGCGCTTGATTCAGGCGATTAATCGTTTATTTGCTGATCTACATAAGCCTTTTTTGCTCGATAAAATTGCTTTTTATCCAGTCGATGCGGCTAAACCCAACACGCTTTTAGAAGCCCCGCCCTTGCGTCTGTGGCATATCAGCCGCGCTCAAACGGATACGGATAGCAAGCTCATCAGCAAAGCTTGGGCTGAGCGTGAAATTCCCGGCATAGTCGCCAGCGAAATTGTGCGTTTGCTGCACAGCGAAGGCACGCAAGCGGGAGACATTGCAGTGTTAGTACGCACTAATCGTCAAGCGCAACTGATGCAAGCGGCATTGCAAATGCGGCGCGTCCCTAGCGTGCTTTACAGTCGTGACAGTGTGTTCAACAGCCCAGAAGTGAATGAAGTCTTGCACTTGCTGGCAGCGATTATTGAACCCGCTCATGAAGCTCGCTTACGTACTGCACTGGCGACAGAATTATTGGGCATTCAAGGCCATCAACTCGACAGCTTGAGTGACCATGAACAGCGTTGGGAATCCTGGTTGCTGCGCTTTCGTGGCTGGCATGATACCTGGCAAAAACACGGTTTTATCCGCATGTTTCGTGGTGTCTTATTGGAGCAGCAAGTGCCCGCTCGCTTACTTAATTTACCCGATGGTGAGCGCCGTTTGACCAATGTGCTGCACCTTGGCGAAGTGTTACAACAAGCCTCAAGGCAACCGCGTCGTGGCCCTTTACGTTTATACAAATGGTTGACTGAACAGGTGTTACTCAGCCATGAAGAGGATGATTCTTATCAATTGCGTCTGGAAAGCGATGCTGCCGCTGTAAAACTTGTGACGATTCATAAAAGCAAAGGTTTGGAATATCCCATTGTGTTCTTACCCTTTGCTTGGGATGGTCAATTACGGGCAGAAAAGGCCGAGCAATTTAGTTTTCATCGAGAGGATGGCACGAGGATTTTAGATTTAGGTTCGCCGCAAATGGAAGTTCATCGTCAACATGCTTTGCTAGAAGAACGTGCAGAAAACTTGCGCTTGTTGTATGTGGCTTTGACTCGTGCTCAGTCGCGTTGCTATTTGCTGTGGGGCGCTTTTAAAGACGCGCAAACTTCAGCACTAGGTTATCTGCTGCATCAATCCAAAAAGCCAGGCGATACAGGTTTGGCTTTAACCTTGTCCAACACCAGCGATGAAGATATTGCGCAGGATTTGCAGCGATTGGTGGCTAGTGAGGCAGACAATAGCGATATTCAATTGTTGTCAGCGCCCTCGCCCAGTGACGATATTTATTCTCCACCGCGTACTGAACTGCCTCATTTACACGCTAAAAGCTTTCAACGCCGCTTAGGCAAAGGCTGGCAATTAGCGAGTTTTACGGCATTGGTGGCGCATGAGCAGGGAGCCGAGCATCAAGTCGATATTCGTTTGCAACGCCGAGGCACCGAGGCAACAGAAAAGCCTTTTGTGCAGATGGCTGCCGAACCTGAACACACTATTGAACAATTGGATATGTTGAATTTTCCTGCGGGTGCACAAGCGGGTAATCTATTGCACGATATTTTTGAGCATTTGGATTTTCAACACAGCCATGAAGCCACGATGAAAACGCTCATACACAGCAAATTACAGCAATATGGTTTTGAACCGATGTGGGGAGAGGTGTTATTTGAAGCCTTGCAAGACATTTTGCACACGCCATTAGATGCGCAAACAGGCGTGAGCTTGTCGGATATTCCATTGAGCGCACGCTTGAATGAATTAGAGTTTTATTATCCCTTGAATCGCTTGGAACCCCAGGCTTTATACGCTATTTTGCTGCCCGTTTGGCAACAACACTGGCCTGATTTCCGGCCTTTTAAACCGCCACATTTTGATACTTTGCAAGGTTTTATGCGGGGTTTTATTGATTTGGTATTTGAATATCAAGGTCGGTTTTATGTGCTGGATTATAAATCTAATTTTTTAGGCCAACAGCCTGATGCCTATCATCAATCGCGTTTATTAGAGTCTATGCAGCAACATCATTATTTGCTGCAATACCACATTTACACAGTAGCCTTGCATCGCTACCTGCAACAACGCTTACCGAATTACAACTACGCGCAACATTTTGGCGGGGTTTATTATTTATTTTTGCGGGGAATGAAACCCGACTGGGGCGCGACATATGGGGTGTTTTGTGATAAACCGGATGAGAGCTTGATTGAGGCTTTGGCGAGTTTGTAGCCTATTCACCTTCAATGCCTTGGATAGGCTTGACCGTATTCCACAACTTGCAACTAGGGCATTGCCAATGCAGGGTTTTGCCTGTAAAACCGCATTCACTGCATTTATAAATGGGGCGGTTTTTCAGTAATTGACTGGTGATGTCTTTGAGCAATAAAAAGTTTTCTCGCGCTTCGCCGTTGGCTTCAGGCAAGCTCATATCAATGAAATGATCCAGTCCGCGTAAAGAAGGGCGCACGCGCAGTTGCTTGACTACAAAATCTAAAGCTGTGCTCGAACCTTGTTGGTCGTGAATCAAACGTGCCAACACCAACATGGGCGTAATACCGCCATGTTTTTGCAAAATACGGTGTAAATAGTTCTGAAATTCATCTAAACGCCCACCTTCACGGTAACAGTTTTGCAGAGGTTCAATAATTTCAGAAAGAAACAAAGCATCTTGTTGTTCAATGCGTTGGAAGGCCTGAATCGCTTGGGATAATTCACAGTTATCCAATGCCAGTTGGCCCTCTAGTAAGCTGGCACGCGCACAGCCGGGATCGATTTGTAACGCTTTGTTCAGGGTTTTATAGGCGGCTTCAGTTTGATGATCTTGACGTAAATTTTTAGCTTGTTCGCAATAGTATTGAGCAATCACAGGCTTCATGTCTTCGCCAGAATATTCCATCAGGCGCAGCGCCACATCAACGGCTTTTTCCCAATCTTGTTCTTGTTGATAAATATCTAATAATTGATGGCAGGAATAATGTTGATATTGTCCATCATCAATAAGTTCGAGAAATAAATGTTCAGCGCGGTCGAGTAAGCCTGCGCGTTGATAATCTTGAGCTAATTCAAGCAGTGCTAATGCGCGTTGTTGGGGATTAAGATTGGAGCGCACAACGAGATTTTGATGAATGCGGATAGCGCGATTAACCTCACCACGACGACGGAATAAAACGCCGAGTGCTAGATGGGTTTCGACGGTTTCACTGTCAACGTCAATGAGTTTGATGAAGACATCAATGGCTTTATCAGGCTGCTCGTTAAGCAGGTAGTTTAGGCCTTGCAGATAATTGGAAGAGAGGTGACGGGCGTTGTCTTCATTTTGGCGAAATAGACTGCGGCGTGCAGCTAACCAGCCAGAACTGGCGGCTACTGGCAATAATAGCCAAAATAGAAGGGAAAGCTCCATGGCTTAAGCTTGATCGCGTGTAGCTGCGAGTTGGCTATTCAATTGTTGAATCTCGGCAGCATTTTGTTGCTGTGCTTTACGTAAGCGGTGTAGTTGTTGGCGCAATTTCAGCACCCAGCTCAGGCTAAACAATACGCCTAAAAAGACACCGATCCAAAGGCTGAGTAGCATGGCTACGGCTAAAGGTAAATGCAAGGAACCCAAAACATAATGCAATATAACCACATGAGGGTTGTAGACAGTGAAGATAACCCCCGCAGCAATGAGCAACGGAATGAACAGCCACACCAAAATGCGTAACATCCTTATTAGGTATCCTTGAAAAAGAAACTAAAAAAGTGATTATTCCTAAAACTTTATTCAATAAGCAATAAACCGACACTTTACTTATTACAATATAAAGCCTTTATCCTTGGAATAAAAAACAGGCTCTAAAAGAGCCTGTTAGTGACAACAGGCCATCTTAAGTAGCCTGCAAATTTTCATTCACTCTGTCCCGCAATTCTTTACCTGGTTTGAAATGGGGTACATGTTTAGCAGGTAATTCCACTGAATCGCCCGTTTTGGGATTACGTCCCACACGCGGTGGACGATAATGCAGGGAAAAACTACCAAATCCACGAATTTCTATACGCTCGCCGTTTTCTAAGGCTTGCGACATGTGCTCTAATAAAACTTTTACCGCAGCATCAATGTCTTTATGCGTTAATTGTGTTTGTTTTCCAGCTAATGCTTCCACCAGCTCAGATTTGGTCATGTTGTGTCCTCTCACCATTGATAAGTGATGTTACGCAGAAGAAGGCTTAAGGGGTTTGGTTTTATTGATGAATAAAGAGAAACCACCTTAACTTCATGCTTGTTTTGATGGGCTCATAACAAATACAATCATTGAGTTTTTCAGTACGCATCGCGTAACGTGAACGTTTAAAACGATGCGAGATACTGAATCATTCACTGCATTAGCGCCGATAAAAACATAGCTAACGGCTAAATAGTGAATTGACGATGTCAGCACCTCGCATAGATTTTTAATACTACTCGCTAGTGTTAATTCTAGCGGGCAGATATTTACTCTTGAGTGTCCATCTGTTCTTTGATGAGATCGCCCAGAGTGGGGGTTGATGCGGCTGAGGCTTTGCTGTAATCCTCAATAGCTGCCGCTTCTTCTTCGTTATCTTTGGCTTTGATCGACAAGGAAATAATGCGTTTTTTGCGGTCTACGCCAATGAATTTCGCTTCGATGTTATCGCCTTCTTTATATAGATTACGCGCATCATCTACACGATCACGAGACATCTCAGAAGCCCGTAAATAACCATCAACACCTTCGATTAATTGAATCACAGCCCCTTTCGCATCAATCTCTGCCACGGTACCTTTCACGACACTGCCTTTCGGATGTGCGCTTAAGTAATGTGAGAAGGGGTCTTCATCTAATTGCTTGATACCTAAAGAGATACGCTCACGTTCTGCATCCACTGCCAAGACTACGGCTTCTACTTCATCGCCTTTCTTGTAGTTACGCACGGCTTCTTCACCCGGTACATTCCAAGAAATATCCGATAAATGCACCAAACCATCAATGCCGCCATCCAAGCCAATGAAGATACCAAAATCAGTAATGGATTTGATTTTTCCAGAGACACGATCAGCTTTATTGTGAGAGGCTGCGAATTCATCCCAAGGATTAGGATGACATTGCTTGATACCGAGAGAGATGCGGCGGCGCTCTTCGTCAATGTCTAAGACCATGACTTCCACTTCGTCACCGACTTGTACCACTTTAGAAGGATGTACGTTTTTGTTCGTCCAGTCCATTTCAGAAACGTGAACTAAACCTTCTACGCCTTCTTCGATCTCTACAAAGCAACCGTAATCAGCAAGATTGGTGACTTTGCCGCTGAGGCGTGCGCCTTCGGGGTAGCGGCGAGCAATATCTAACCAAGGGTCTTCACCCATTTGTTTCAGACCTAAAGAAACACGGGTGCGGTCACGATCAAATTTCAACACTTTAACGGAAATTTCATCGCCCACTTGTACGACTTCATTGGGGTGTTTGACACGACGCCAAGCCATATCAGTGATGTGTAACAGACCATCCACACCACCTAAATCAACAAACGCACCATAATCGGTGAGGTTTTTCACCACGCCTTTGAGGGTCATGCCTTCTTGCATGGTTTCGAGTAATGCTTCGCGCTCTTCGTTGTTTTCCTGCTCAACCACAGCACGACGTGAAACCACCACATTATTGCGGCGTTTGTCTAATTTAATGACTTTAAATTCTAGTGGTTTGCCTTCTAGGTAAGTGGTGTCACGTACAGGACGCACATCCACCAAAGAACCGGGCAAAAACGCACGAATATCATTCATATTCACCGTAAAGCCACCTTTGACTTTATCGGTAATAATGCCAGTAATAGTGCTTTCGCTTTCAAAGGCGGTTTCTAAAATGCCCCAAGCGGCTGCCAATTTGGCTTTGCTGCGCGACAAGCGCGTTTCACCAAAACCATCTTCAACAGCGACTAAAGCCACATCCACTTCGTCACCGATATTAATGTTTAATTCGCCGTCATCATTGCGAAATTCATCAATAGGGATCACGCCTTCAGATTTTAATCCGGCATTAACAATGACTGCATCCTGGCGGATATCGACCACCATACCCGACATAATGCTGCCGGGTGCCATATTCATACTGGTCTGACTCTGTTCAAACAACTCAGCAAAGCTTTCGCTCATTAAATAAACCCCAATGATTCGCCAACCCCAGGTGAGCGAACCGCTAATAAATAAATACAAAAAACCGTTATAGCTTAAGTGCTTAAATGGATAGCTAAAATAGGCAGGTAACGGGTTATTGTGAACCTTGGTTGCTGCTAACAACCCCCTTGTGTTGTAAAGCAGTGTGCAGAGCAGTCAGGATTTTTTGCACCATGGACTCTATATCCAGATGTGAGGTGTCTATCTGTATAGCATCGTCAGCCGCAACTAAAGGTGCTACAAGGCGCTGTGAATCCCGTGTATCGCGTTCTACAAGCTGTTTTACAAGGCCGGGGAGATTAACATCTATTCCTTTTTCTTTCAACTGTTTATACCGACGATTTGCACGTTCTTCGGGACTAGCGGTCAGAAAAATTTTAAGCACCGCGTGAGGAAAAACCACCGTGCCCATATCACGCCCATCAGCGACTAAACCTGGCGCTTGACAAAAGGCTTGTTGGCGCTCCAATAAAGCGGCGCGTACTTGGGGGATGGCTGCCACCAGTGAGGCGGCTTTGCCGCCTTCTTCGCTGCGTGCGGCTTGGGTGACATCCGTGCCTTCCAGCACAATGCGAGTGTCCCCGGTGTGGCTATCCGGCAAAAACTCGATTTCCAAACCTTGTGCTAATGCTTCTAAAGCGTCTGCGGCATCAAAAGCCACACCATGCTTGATGGCGGCTTGTCCCAGCACACGATACAAAGCCCCGCTATCCAAAATATGCCAACCCAAATGTTGAGCCACGCGAAGAGCTGCGGTGCCTTTACCCACTCCGCTAGGGCCGTCAATGGTTAATACAGGAATAGCGTTTAAAGTCATGTTATTCATCATCTTGATCCCATACATCCATTTCATTATCTTTGCCCATCGTAAATTCTCGCGCCACATGAAAACCGTGACAATCAATACAAGTGGATTGCAGCTTGTTCTCATGCTCCTCCACACCCGCATGACAATTTTGGCAAAGCTGAATATCAGGCAATAAAATTTCGCTGCTATTGTTGGATTCAGGCGCTAGATGACAAGTGACACAATTCATTGTGAGATGTTTTTCATGAGAAAAGCGGGATTTACGCATCCAATCAGTATTGATGCGCACAGGCTCAATATTCCAACTGGGCGGGTCTTCGCGCAGCATATTCACTCGATGACATTCAATACACACACTAAATTCAAACACCTCTTGCGCCACTTCTTCTGATTTTGTACGCGCCCAATCTAATGCTAACAAACGTTCCTCGCCTTCCAAGCGTTCATCAGGAAAACGCCCCATCTGCACAATATCTGGCGCATCGGGATCATTATGATAATCCCCGGTTAAAGCCCGCGTGCTGTAATACTCTTGCAAGGTGTGCATGACTTCACCGACTTTACCGTGCGGCAAAGTGCGATCAATTTCCATCGGCTCAAAGCTTAAACGATGACAGTCTTGACAGTGCTGCTCAAAATTCACAGGCAAAAAGCCTTCGCTGCCCGGTTCAGGTTGATGACAATCATCACACCATAAACGCACATTGTCTTCATGATAAAAGGTGGACAAACCTTTGCGTGACACATGCACATCATGAGGAAATTCCAGATTAGATTGCTCACGGAATTTTAACGGTTCATCCATACTGACACGTTTTTCTATTTCTTTATTATCTTGGAAAGAAATCAGCGTCGGACGAAACGGCGGATGCAAATCCCCAAAATCCTGCGCGTCGCCCAGTTCCGTATCCACGCCTTGCAGGGTTAAATCTTTATGGCAATCGCTACACAATTTATCATCTCGAATCACTAACGCCTGTTTGCCATTATGATCCGCATGGCAAGCTGCACAGCGCGTGTTATGCAGACTCTCTAAATTGAAAAAAGGATCGGTGTGCGGATGGGTTTTATCATGACAGCGTACACAAGCGTCATCCGTCACCGGCAAAAAGGGTTCAACGTGGCAAGTCGTGCAATCTTGTGCAAAAAAGTGATGAGCCGATGCCAAAGTGCCCGAATTCCAGAAACGATCAGTCAGCAACCCCGGCATTTTCGGTAATTCCACATACTCCTCCTCAGTGGATAACCAATTTTCCTCTATATAGATCGTCCAAGGCTCTAATTCTTCATCCAGATATAAATGTCCGGCAGGCATCACTAAAAACAGCAAGAAAATCAAACTAAATAACCACCAAGACCAAAAACGCATACGCAGGCTTTTAGAAGACAATTGCAAATGCGCCCGCGCTTGAATATGCGGCTCAATTTCTCGCGGCGAACTTTTGATCTCAACCTCTAAGACCAGATCAAAACCGTCACGCTCACCCACTTGGATAATCGAGTTACCAATCCGAATCACATCGCCCGGACGCAACAAAGCCGATTGAGATAATTGCTCATTGACGCGAATGCCCGCAGGAGATTGCGAGTCAATTTGAAAACGCCCACCACTGGCCTGACGCACTTGCGCATGTTGCAAGGCCACGCGCACATCCGGTAAAAACACCGCCTGTTCCACCCCGCGCCCAATGCTGATCGTGTCAGCATTGACCAAACGGTCACGATAAACAGCCGCACCACTTTTACCGTGGCGCAAAACAGTGGTGATCAAACAAAGCATAATAAATCCCAAACAGTGATATTCATGGATAACCTCTCAACAAGCCCCATTAGACTTGTTGCGAGGGGTCTTCATCGGCTGCAAAGGCGTGGATTTTGGTCGGGTTTTCCGCTTTTTCTCGTTACACACCCGCTATTCGCCTCAAAAAACCGAAAAACCAGCCTCAAAACCACATCTTTTCGCTACGATGCTGACCCCTCGCAACAAGTCTATTAAAACAGTCTGATTTTTTCTGGCAAGCCATTTTTAACAAAGACTGACACCTTTTTCCGATAACGCCGCAATTGCTATGCCGTAAATGACGGCTTGTTCCACCAGATGTCGCTATCAGTGTGAAGCCTTTGCGTAACGCGGGAAAGCTCCTCGCTTAAGAGCCTATACGAAGATGAGGAATCGAAGCGAAAATTCACTATTTTGAGGCAGGTTTTTCGGTTTTTTAAGGCGAATATAGCTAAAGTACATCATTTATAGGCTTGCGATAGAGCCAAACCCAAGACTGCCAGTCCTTCAAGGACTGGCAGTCTTAACAACTGATATAATTTTGCTATAGCGGGCGTGTAACAAAAAAAAGCGGAAAACCTGACCAAAAGGGTGGATTTGCAGCCGATTATCTCGTTTTCGTATAGGCTCTTAACTGAATGGCTGTCACCCTCTACACCCGCTCATAAGCCACACCATCAGCATGACTCCACAATCGAACCGTCTCTCGTTACAATGCCAGCCCATGCCATGCGTCTCACGCCCTATATCGTGCGAGGGATAGCAGTATACTGGCGACTTTCAAACGCATCACTCACAACACAACAAGGATTTATTTATGTTTGGATTCATCCAAGCGGGTGGCCCGTTAATGTACCCGATTCTCATCTGCTCTTTGGTGGCGACCGCTATCATTGCCGAGCGCTTCTGGAGCTTGCAACGCAAACGCATTATTCCCGCAGGGCTGGTGGCTCAAGTGTGGAATTGGGTGAAAAACGGCAAACTAGATCGACAACATATTGATGCCTTGCGCAGCGGTTCTGCGCTAGGACGGATTCTCGCCGCAGGCTTACTCAATCGTCATCGCGGACGCGACATCATGAAAGAAAGCATTGAAGAAGTCGGTGCGCATGTCGTACACGACCTCAATAAATACCTCAATATGCTCGGCATCATCGCCTCCATCACACCGCTGCTGGGTCTGCTTGGAACCGTGATGGGGATGATCGATGTGTTCGCCACCATCACTAGCGAAGGCGTTGGCAACGCAGGTGCGCTGTCAGGCGGTATCTCCAAAGCCTTATTCACCACAGCCGCTGGCTTAAGCGTAGCCATCCCTGCGCTGTTTTTTCATCGCTATTTGCACGGACGCATTGATGCTTTAGTGATAGAAATGGAACAAGAAGCCATCAAACTCGTCGATGTTGTGCAAGGGGCGCGAGAAAAATCCAGCATAGGCAGCAGCACATCATGAATTTGCGCCGCAACCTACCTTCCACTCAAGAACACCCGCTGATTGATTTAGCACCGCTGATTGATGTGGTATTTATCCTGCTGATTTTCTTCATGGTCTCCACCACCTTCATGCGCGAATCCGAGCTTGAAGTCAGCTTACCAGAAGCCAGCGGTCAACCCTCAGACACTAAGCCCAACACCATTATTGTCACCGTGGACGAGCGAGGGCGTTATGCCGTTGATGGCACCTTGCTGTTTTCCCACCAAAAAGACACCTTAAAACGCGCTTTACAAGGCAAAATGCAAGCTCATGAAAAACCCAATCTGCTCATTCAAGCCGATGCCAGCGCTCAACACAGCGCTATTGTGATGGTCATGGATGTCGCACAACAATTGGGCCTATACCGCATGGGCATTGCCACACGAGTAGAACAAGACACGAGCACCGATGAATAATCCCACTTACCCCGACGTTTCAGAATTAGCCTACGCACTCGGCACACCCACCGCACAAGCCCGCATTCGACAAAGCCCCGAAGACTTTCAAGTGGATGAAGAACTCGGCTTTCAACCCGACGGCGAAGGCGACCACATTTGGTTACAACTGCGCAAACGCAACACCAACACCGATTGGCTGGCACAACAACTGGTCAAATTTGCCGGCGTAAAACCCGTGGATGTCAGCTATGCCGGACTCAAAGACCGTCATGCCGTCACCTCACAATGGTTTAGCATCAAACCCGACCACAAACAGCCCGAACCCGATTGGCAAGCCTTAAATAATGAAGAGATCGAAGTGCTGGCAGTGGTCGCACATCCGCGCAAACTGCGGCGTGGCACCCTACAAGGCAACCGCTTCAAACTGATATTACGTGACGTGCAAGGCGATAAAGACGAATTAGAACAACGGCTTCAAAAGATTGCCCAACAAGGCGTGCCCAATTATTTTGGTGAACAACGTTTCGGGCGCAATGGCAACAATTTAAGCAAATCCATCGCACTGTTTGCGGGAGCCTTAAAGCGAGTCAAACGCCAAGAACGCGGCTTATACATCTCCGCCGCCCGCAGCTTTTTGTTTAATCAAGTGCTGTCTGAGCGAGTCACCGCCAATACCTGGCAAAGCATTCTGCCCGGAGAAGTCTTGCAATTAGACGGTTCTCACAGCGTGTTTTGTGCCGATGCAGACGACAAAGACTTAGCCGCTCGTTTGCAGGCCGGAGACATTCATCCCACCGCGTGTTTATGGGGCACCGGAGATTCCTTAGCCAAAGACACCGTGTTTGCATTAGAACAAAGCATTGCCCAGCGCTATCCAGAACTCTCTCAAGGTTTAGAGAGCGTGGATTTAAAACCAGAGCGCCGCACCTTATGCCTACCCGCCCGCGAATGGCACTGGCAATGGTTAGACGAGCAAAATCTTGAACTGCATTTTTATTTAGATTCAGGGAGTTATGCGACCGTCATCTTGCGGGAATTGATATTGGAAGCGGTGGGGGCTTAGTGGTGGTGTAGGGTTTGCGCCGCGTGTTTTTTGTGGCGCGAACGCGGGGGGATAAGGTGTAGTCTGATTTTGCGGGCGTACCCTACTTGGCTGCATGGTTGAGCACGGAAAAATCCAACGGACTTTTCGCCTCCTGAAAAGTCACACTCGGAATCGTCTGCAAATAAATCATCGTCGTCCGCACATCCGAATGCCCCATCAACGCCTGCACCGTGCGAATATCATAATGCCCCTGCAACAAATGGCTGGCGAAACTATGCCGAAACGTATGCGCCGTCACCCGCTTCGTCAACTTTACCCGTTTCACCGCCGAGCGAATGCTTTTTTGCAACTGCGTATCATGCAAATGATAACGTCGATACGCCTTTTCATCCGAGACAAACGTCAACGTCTTGGCTGGAAAAAACCACTGCCAAGCCAACTCCGTTGCCGCATTCTTATATTTTTCATCTAAGCTATCCGGCAAAAACACCCCCGCATACCCCGCCGCTAAATCCTCATCATGCAACACCTTTACTCGCTCAAACTGCTGCTCAATCTCCCCCATAATCGACTGCGGCAACGGCAGTGTTCTATCCTTCTGCCCCTTACCGCGATGCACCGTTAAACGCCCCAAATCCAAATTAAAATCCTGTAAACGCAAACCCAAACACTCCGAAATACGCAAACCACAGCCATACAATAACTGCGTTGGCAACGCATACGGCGGGCGCAAACGCTCTAAAACTGCATCAATCTCAGTACGCGACAACACCACAGGCACAGATGCACGACGCTTAGCCCGTGGCACATCCGTAATCTCCCCAAACTCCGTTTTCAACACCTGCTTAAACAAAAACAACAAAGCATTAAACGCCTGATTCTGCGTTGAAGCCGCCACATTCTTTTCCACTGCCAAATGCGTGAGAAAATCCTTCACATCCTGCTGCGACAACAAAGTGGGTGCTTTACTCTTCACAAATGCCTGAAACTGACGTATCCAGTTTTGATACGTCTTCAGTGTTTTCGGCGAATAATCACGTAACTTAATTTCCGCTTTCAACCCCGTATACACCTCCACCCAACTCGCATCCTGCATCTTAATACTCCGTCGTTGATTCAGCCACTTGCTGCACTGCCACTACTGATTCCTGAGCTTGCCCAAGCACAACATATTGAGCCTGTTGCGCTGAATCTGGAGCGTTCACTGAGTGATCTCCTGAGCTTGTCGAAGTGAATACTCCAGATTCAGCAATATCCACACGCTGCACCTTGCCCCGCCGCTGCTCACACAAACCATAAAACAACTCAACCGCCGTCTGTGCCTGCAAACAAGCCTCTTCAGACGGCTTTTTACTGCGCAACTTCTGCAAAAACGCAGGCAAACTCGCCCGCTGCCCAGCGGTAAACCCATACTTCTTACAAAAATCCCAATAAAAACGCAGCCACTTTTTATAAGCATTCTGCTGAGGCACAGGCACATGAACATCACGCAAACCCGCCTCAAAAGCACTCAAAACCTGTTCAGGTATCGCCAGCATAAAACATCCCTGATTTTCGTATAACATACATATTTAAGTATTATACGATAAGTATGACTTGGATTTTGTGTATAAATTTATTGCGAGTGTGGAATATTTACGATACTCTACGGAAATGAAGGATATTCCTATACATAAAAAAGAATACTGTTTTGAAGGTCTTATTTATGCTAAGAATAAAGTTAATTTAAAATATAACGTGTCTCGCATCGTTTAAGAGGTGTTCACGGGCTTCCTTGCCCTTAGAACTTCTTAAGTGGGCGCGAGACGCTATTCTGGTGCCCCGACACG
>JADGEH010000082.1 GCA_016744475.1 Thiotrichales bacterium
GTATCGAACAATTTCAGGATGAGCGCATCCTTTTGGGGTTATGTCAGTTAGGACACATCGGGGCGTTGCATTGGGCACTCTATCTCGTTAAATTTTTTGTCCAGTCTGACACATATCTAAACTTATGGCATCTTGAACTGAATAGTTACCATTTTTTTATCATGATAATGCCTAGCTGGTAGTCCTGTATTTATAGTGCTGATAAATTATATTTATAATATTCGCTACTTATTATCAACTCAATTGACGAGGTACTTATGATTTGTCCAAAATGTGGTTCTGAATACATCAAGAAGGATGGTAGTACATACCGTAAACAGCAAAAATATCAATGTAATAGCTGTAAATATCAGTTCACAGAAAATTCACAAAATAGAATAATGAGCGACAAACCCAAAGGAAAACTCATTATCCAATGTGATGAAATGTGGTCTTTTGTTGGAAATAAAGATAAAAAATATTGGATTTGGCTAGCGCTTGATATGTCTACCCGTGAAATAGTCAGCGCTCACATAGGTGATCGTAGCCAAGATGGCGCTCAAACCTTATGGGACTCTTTGCCACCCGTGTACCGACAATGCGCCGTTTGCTACACCGATTTTTGGGAGGCTTATGCCTGTGTTTTTCCAAAGAAAAGACACAAAGCCGTGGGTAAAAAATTAGGCAAAACCCGTTATATTGAACGGTTCAATAATACATTTAGATAGAGTGTTTCGCGTTTAGTCAGAAAAACGCTGTCTTTTTCAAAAAAAGTTGAACATCATATGGGCGCTATCTGGAATGTTATCCACCATTACAATAAGACCATTGGATTAAAAATTAGCCCCATTTAGGCTTCATAGCACTACCATTACAGGACTCCCCTCAATGCCAACAACTATCAAACACCTTGTCTGCAGATACAGCGCTCAAACACACTTTAATAACATGGCTGGATAAACATATCGACATACAAAAACGCATCAGTCGCTCTCCTTTGCCAGTGAGTAGCGACGTGATCGAATCTTTATTCGGACGATTCAAACAAGAGCTTGAACATAGCCCACCAGCAGATATGAACCGTAGCGTACGACTGATTCCAGCCATGTGTGGGGAACTCAACCAGACTGTCATTCAGAATGCCATGAGTGTTGCTTGCCATGACGAGTTAACCACTTGGGAACATGATAATATCCCCTATACCATGCGCCAAAAACGCCACCACTTTTTCCAAAATAAAAGTCAAAAAGTAGGAAAAAATAACCTTGGTTATTCTAGGCTGATTTCGACAGCCTAGGCGACATCTATATAGCTAAGGGTAACGCCCCTGGAATATGAGAGAAAAAACTCAGCCCTGAAAGGGCTGACATATCATTGTATGTCGCCCTTTCAGGGCTAGATATTCGCTATATCCATCCCCCAGGGCGATGCCCTGGGCTGTATAAATCACACCCCGTTGGAGCTAAAAATGCTTCACTAAATGGCTGTGATGCGGCGCATGGGAGCAAGTTAAAGTCCAATCTTTAAAAAAACGCCACAAAGAGCGCGGTGATCCCTACAGTGTCCGACCTATCGACGGCGGCTACGTTTTTTAAGCGTGTATTGATGCACAAAGCGCATGATTTGTGAATAGGGCAGATGTTCCAGATGTCCGTATTGAGCCAAGCCGCGCTCTAATAACGCATTGATATCCGTGACCGCTTGGGGGTTTTCATCGGTTTCATTGTCTAATGCCGCCCGCAAACCGCGTGGACTTCCACATTGTAGCTTCATGGCTTTCGCATGAGGAATGGGCGCTTCTATCGCGGGTAATTTCAGCGTAAAACGCGCATTTTTGTATAACTGTTCCAGCCATGCCCCGCAACGCTGATGCCCACTCGCATCACGACACGCCATGCTTTCGCGTTCGGCGATGTGGATTTTTTGTGCATGAGCGCAGCCGCTGCATTGACACAGAATAGCCTTGGCAAAATAGCAGGGGGAGGGATTGACCGTGGCGTGTGTTTGCTTGAATTCTTGTTCTTCCATAAGGGTAAATATGGGGGATAAGAACGCGCTGAACAAGCTTAAAATAGGTTTAAGACACGACGACAAAACATCTGCTGCTTTAAGCCTGGGCGTGCCGAACTCAGTTCGGCACAGCCGCCTTGTCATCGGAGTGCGAAGCCGTAGCTTCGCACTCCTTCGAGCCTAAGAGTCTTTCTCTGGCGGTGGCGTTTTGTCGTTGGATGAATGAGCACCACGATGATGGCGTTGAGCCGGATAGCGGCGGCGGGGGTGACGACGGCGCGGTCTTTGTTGTCTCTCCTCGTCATTCTTGTTGTTCCCTTCCAGCTTAACGGGGGCAGGAGGAGTAGGTTCCGTTGAGACATTCGCGGTGGCGACGACAGGCTCACTCTCTTGAAGCTCAGACACAACAGGCGCTGCTGTTGAGGTGTCTACGGGGGGAACCTTTGGTTCCGTAGAGGCTGCCAGAACGCTGGCTTCGACTTCTACAGGCTCATCGTTGCTCTGAGCGCTCGCCGCAGGTTCGGTAACGAGTGTTTCTGCCACCACTTCTTTTGCTTGAGCCGTTGCTTGAGGCTTAGGTGTAGGCTTCTTTTGGGAAGAAGGCACGGGGGTGAGCAGATTGTCTTCAGGTGTCACACAACTCAATTCCATGCCTAAATAATCTTGTATAGCAGGGATTTGAAAAGCATCTTCTTCACACGCGAAACTGATTGAAATACCTTTTTCGCCTGCGCGTCCTGTGCGCCCAATCCGATGCACATAGTCTTCTGGGTCTTGTGGCAAATTAAAATTCATCACATGGCTCACGCCTTCAATATGAATCCCTCGTGCCGCGACATCGGTGGCGACTAATACGCGGATTTTACCGTTACGAAAATCATCTAAAGTACGGGTGCGTTTATGCTGGGGGACATCGCCGGATAACATCGCACAGCGGATGCCGTCTTTGCGTAGGCGCTCGCTTAAACTGCGGGTTTCGTGGCGGCGATTAGAAAACACCATGACGCGCTGCAAGTTTTGTTGTGTCACTAAGTTATACAGCAAGGGATATTTTTGCTCGCTGGTGACGATGTAAACCTTTTGATCAACGGTATCAGAAGCCACTTGGTCGGGTTCGATTTGTATGCGAATCGCTTGGCGCGTCCATTGTTCGGCGAGGCGTTTGACATCTTCAGTAAAGGTGGCGCTGAAAAACAAGGTTTGACGTTTGTCTTTGTGTGGCGTGCTGTACACGATTTGTTTGACATCTGGGATAAATCCCATGTCTAACATGCGATCTGCTTCATCAATGACTAAGATATCGACTTGATCCAATTTGACGATTTTTTGCCGATGAAAATCAAGTAAACGCCCAGGTGTTGCCACCACAATGTCTACAATTCCGTTGAGTTTTTCTTGTTGTTTGCGATAGTCCGCTCCGCCAAATACGTCAACAATGCGCACGCGCAAGTATTTGGATAAGGCGCGCGCATCTTTGCCGATTTGGATGGCTAATTCGCGGGTGGGGGCGAGAATTAAGGCTTTTGGCGTATTGCTGGGACGTTTTCCAGAAGAGGCTTGGCGTTGTAAGCGGAGCAAAATGGTAATGAGAAAAGCGGCGGTTTTGCCTGTGCCCGTTTGTGCTTGACCGACTAAATCGTTGCCTTTCAGCGTGTGGGGCAAGGACTCTGCTTGAATCGGCGTGCAATATTTAAATTCGAGATCAGCAATAGCGTGCATGATGCCTAACGATAAGGATAAATCATGAAAGCGGGTTTTACCTTCTTCTGGCTCGACGGGAAACTTGTTTAATGACCAACGTGGACGATCTTTACGTGGCTTATTACGTTTTCGCGGGGGTGAGGGGCTGTCCTCTGGAGGCTTGGCGTGATGATGATCGGGGAGTTGTTGCGGTTTTTTTTGACCAAATTTGGCGAGGCTGTGCAATTTGTCTCGCACGGTTCTAAACAATTGTCGAATCAAAATTATTCCTTATAAAGCACATCTATGGTTGAGATTAGACTTGTCCAGGTTTAAGCGCCGTAGCGAAAAGCAGCGGGATTGAGCGGTTTTTTTCGTTCATTTGAGGCGAATAGTCATTCGTGTAACGAAAATAAACGGGGGAAACTGTCAATATCCGCTGTTTTGCAGTCGGTGTCTTAAGCCTGGACAAGTCTATTAAATACGCATCAGTGGCGCTGACACGGTGTGAATCTTTATTGTCGTTGCGATAGAGAGCTTCACACCTTGTCGAGCTTATTTTTGCAAAAAGCTTTTCACCGCATCAGCGGTCATAGCGATTTGCTCAGCGGTGAGTTCTGGATACATCGGCAGGGACACTAAACGTGGCGTAATGCGTTCAGTGACGGGGCATTGACCTGCGCCTTGATGATCCGCCGCATAGGCTCCGGTTAAATGGAGTGGCACAGGATAATGGATACCACTGGCAATGTCCTGCTGTTTCAGATAATCCATTAATGCGTCACGATTATCCACCAAAATTGGATAAATATGATAAATATGCCGCGAGCTGTCCATTTCAGCCGGAGTCGTTAGCCCCTCAATACCAGCCAACAAGTCGTTGTATTGTTGAGCATGTGCTCGGCGTGCATTATTCCAGCCATTGAGGTATTTCAGTTTGACGTTTAATACGGCACCTTGAAAACCATCCATACGTGCATTCCAGCCCACCATATCGTGATGATATTTCTTAGATTGTCCGTGATCGCGGAACATACGCATCCGTGCGGCTAATTCATCATCATTAGTGGTGACGGCACCTGCTTCACCATAAGCACCTAAGTTTTTGCCGGGATAAAAGCTAAAACACCCTGCATGACCGACAGAACCTGCACGTTGGCCTTTATATTCAGCGCCTTGTGCTTGAGCCGCATCTTCAACCACAAATAAATGATGTTTTTTAGCAATCTCCATAATTGGTGCCATGTCCGCCATTTGCCCATATAAATGAACGGGGATGATGGCTTTGGTTTTATCGGTAATGGCGGCTTCAATTTTCTTCGGATCAAGATTGTAAGAAGACTCGTCCACGTCAATAAACACAGGGCGTGCGCCAGTAAAGCTAATGGCTTCAGCGGTGGCAATGAAACTATTGTCTGCGGTAATCACTTCATCACCTGGGCCTACACCTAAACCGATTAAGGCCACCCATAAGGCTTCCGTTCCACTACCCACGCCAATGGCGTGTTTAGCTTGGCAAAACTCGGCATAATTCTTTTCAAATTCAGCAACAAAAGGCCCACCTGCAAAGGCGGTATTGTCTAATACTTTTTGTAATTCAACGGCAATTTCTTCACGAAGACTTTGGTATTGCGCTTTTAAGTCAAGAAACGGGACTTTCATTACAAGATTCCTTATCAATTTTACAAAGTTAAATGTATGGTCGTTCATCACCCACAGCGGGTTATTCGTGACAGTCTATAAAAAAACCACAGTGAAAGGCGGTTTTTTTATACGGTGCGCAATATCTTAGCGGGATGACCTGCCACAATCGTATTCGGCGGCACATCTTTTGTCACCATACTTCCGGCTCCCACAATGGCATTTTCTCCAATGGTGATACCCGCCAGCACCGTCACACTCGAACCTAGAGAAGCCCCTTTTTTAATCCATGTCGGCAGGCATTCCCAGTCATCCTCAGTTTGTAGACTGCCATCCGCATTGGCTGCACGGGGGAATCTATCATTAATAAAAGTCACGTTGTGACCGATAAAAACGTTATCTTCAATTGTCACGCCTTCGCAAATAAAACTATGGCTGGATATTTTGCAGTTATTACCGATTTTTACGCCTTTCTGGATTTCTACAAAAGTGCCGACTTTGCTGTTATCTCCCACTTCACAGCCATACAAATTGGTAAAGTCATAGACTTTAGTGCCTTTACCGAGTTTCACATCCGGGGCAATTTTACGTAATGGAGAAGCGTCATTCATTGTTCAATATCCTTAAATAAACAGATTAAATATATTTTATATATCAATGTTTTAATAATTTTATCGCCGCAAACAAGGTAAAGCGCATCCAAACGCCCAAAGTCACCGCCCAAAATAAAGGAGCAGGATAAGATTTGCGAAAAAATTTTTTATAAAACATCAACATACTGCGATGCTTATACCAAGACACTCGGATGGGTTGACGTTGGCTGCACACCCCTTTGAGGTGCGTCACTGAGACCTGGGGCACAAACAAAATCTGCCAGTGAGCGGCTTGAAAGCGCATAAACCAATCTAAGTCTTCACAATGCAAAAAATAGCTTTCATCCATCATTCCCACTTGTTCAATGGCATCACGCCGCACCCACATAAAAGCCCCAGAAATTCCTTCTAAGACTGTGGGTTGCTGAGGTAAATCGGATTCGCTATGTACCACGGTTTGCCATCTAGGAAACCATTTGTGTAACAACAACATTTGCACTAATGCACGTCCTGGGGTTGGAATCCGGCGACGACAACTGGCTTGTTCACTGCCATCTTCATTTAGCACCAAAACACCTGCCATGCCCGCTTGCGGATGATCATTCATCACGGCTTGCAAACGGCTTAAAGTATCAGCTTGAATTAAACAATCAGGGTTGAGCACTAAAATATCAGTGCCCCGTGTTTGCGGCAGTGCTTGATTAACTCCACCTGCAAAACCCAGATTTTCTAATAACGCCACACAATGCAAACGCGGGTCATCAGCCCAGGCTGTCTGAACAGCCATAAAACTATCATCATCCGAAGCATTATCAATTAGAAACAGTTCAACATCCGCATCAGAAGTCAATACTTTCTGTACAGATTGCAATAACAATGCGCCTGCATTGTAATTGACAATAATGACACTGATTAAATGCGGTTGAGCGGGTGCTTGAAATAAAGATGACATATTAACTAAAGCAGCTTTCTTTAAGATTCATTCGCGTGCAAAGCCTCTTGTGTTTTAGCAAAACGAATCTCTAAGCCATCGTCTTCTTGCGCAGGGGATAATAAATAGAAGGCTTCTATAATGTTTTGTGCTTCGAGGGGAGATTCTACATTATCACCACTCATGGCACGGGATAAACGTTCCACTTGATAACTCATGCGTAATTCACGATCTGAAGCAGGAGATTCTTGTCCGCTGAGTAATTCTAGGCGAATACATAATAAACGACGTTGATCTGAGACATTCGTGCTGGCATCAAACACCTGCTCACCCTGAATATGTGCCACCGCCGTTTGAAAACGTTGTTCTATTTTTTTCTCCAAGCCATTATTATGCAAGGATTCTAATGCTTCCCAGTCAGCTTGCACACGAGTGAGTTCATCGGTATGCCCCGCTTCCGCCCTTTCTAAACATGTACATAAAGCGGCTTTAGTTTTTAACAATTCCAATTGTTCTTGATGTTGATCTTGCTGCCAGCGAGCATAATGTTTTTCCAAATCACGCACGGCATCGGCAAAACGTTTATCTAATTTGCGAGCTAGTTTTTTAGGCGCTTCACCAATACCATCCCAAGCTTGCTCTGCTTTTTTCCATTCAGCAGGTAATTCATTCATCGGCGCATCCAGATCATTGCGCAACTGTTCTAAGTGTTGGCACAGTGATTCTTTCTCTTTCTGATGGCTTTCCAAGCTTTTTTCAAAAGAACTGCGCTCTTGTTTACGCCGTTCAAACACGGCATCACAGGCGGCTTGGAACGTTTTCCAGATGGCATTTTCTACTTTGCGCTCTCCAGGTACACTAATCACCCATTCTTTTTTCAGTTCTTTGACTTTTTCAATCGCTTCATGGGTTTTCTCAACAGCGCTGAGGGCATTGATTTTTTCAATCAAAGCTTCTCGTTGGTGCAGATTACGCTTGCGCTCACGGCTTAAATGTTCTTCTAAAGTGGCTTCTATGCTATCAAAGCGTTCCTGGAGTTCTTTACGTTGTTTACGATCCGTAGGGCCGACTTGATACCAATCTTTACGCTGTTGTTTAATCCATTGATAGGTCGCTTTCCAATCAAATTCTCGTGATTTCCAATCAGCAGTGGCTTCATATTCACTGAGTTTTTCACAAATAGCTAATTTTTGCGTGTAATGCTGTTGGCGCTCTTGTGATTTAAGTTCAAAATGCCGTTGGCAGGGTTCATACACTTTTTGACAAGCGGCATTAAAACGTCCCCAGAGTTTTTTATCTTGCTGACCATCTTTAAGGTTTTTCCATTCATTTTGCGCATCTTTAACCCGTTGGGCTAAATCTTCGGGATCAGCTTCAATACCGATCAACGCTTCCATTTTCTCACACAAAGCATCTCGTCCCAGACGATTACCCCACCGTTGCCAACCGCGTAAGTCTTGAATTTTCAGATGGCTACGCTGTAAACGTTGCTCCCAATCACTGCGTTTAGCTTTGGGCATATCGCCTAATAACTCCAATAAAGCACGGGCTTTTTGCTCTAAATCCGTCGCTTTTTGAAATTCACCATTATCCAAAGCGGTTTCTAGTTCATCTAAACGTTGTTTAAGCATCTGCTGGCGATGCTTGCGTTGTTGTTGTTGCTCTTCAAGACGGGCTTCTAGCTTTGTATTGAGCGTTTCAAATTGTGTGCTGAATGTCTGAAGCCATAGATTAGGTTGTTGTGGGTGTTCAATGGTCTGACGTGTGTTCTGTAATTTAGTGACCATTTTAGGCAGCACGGCTTTTTTCTGAGTCAACAGTTTTTCGGCTTGTTGGCATAACTTCTCAAGTGCCATTCCAATCGTCTGACAATGGCGTAAAGCGGCTAATTGACTCGACACTTGCTTATGAGCCTGTTTAAAGCGACTTTGCATTTTTTGCTCTTCATGCTCTGGCAAAGTTCCACTGTAATCCCAGCGAGTGCGCAACTCATCTAACTGCACATCAAAGGCTTGTGAGGCATCATGTTCAATATGTTCCAGTGCTTTAAGTTCATCTAAAAAAGTTTGGAGTTGATCTAAAACAGCTTGTTTTTCAGCACGCTGTTCAGCATAAGCTTGTTGTTCTTCGCGGTATTTTTGTAGCGATTCCGTACAGGTGGTTTGTAGCTGTTGGAAATGTTCAATTTGTGTTTGATCTTCAGCTTCTACGGATAATCCCCAGGGTTTAGATTCTTCTTCTAATGCTTGCCATTCTTGTTGTACTCGTTGCAATTCCTGCGCACCGGCAGACCAATCATTCAGTTTGCGCAACAGTTCTAAGCGTTTGCACACTTCTGCGCGTGCTGCCCGTAGACGTTTAGGCCGTTCTTCAGCTTCTAACAAGGTATCTAGTTTTTCTTTCACTACACGATAGACTTTTTTATCTTTATTGCGACTGTGCTTCATCACCCGTTCAAGCGTAGAACGCTGAGTAATTTTTTCTGCTGCACACAGGCGCACATTGGCGGCTGAATCGGCTTCTGCTACATCACCACACAGACTGTCATGATGAATCTTTTCGAGCACGGCTAAACGTAATTCAGCTTCTTTCCCCTCTTTAAGCAAAAAAGCTAAAGTACTGTCATCCTCTAACACCTGAATGCGCTCTAAGCGCGAGTGAAGATTAAGTGTATTGCCTTTTTGCCCTGCTAATAATTGTTGATAACGTTGTTCTGCCAGTTGCTTAACTTCCCAATGGGCATCAAGAGAGAGTTTTTTCAACAAATCTAAATCACTGATTTTGCGCACAGCCATGCAACGCAATTGAGGTTCATCATCCTGTGTGGCAATGGTTAATAAAACCTCAGTATCTTCATGCTTAAGTTCATTAATGGCTTGTTTTCGTACTTCTGCTTTTGCATGTTGCCATCTAGGTTTACGAGATAATAGTTGTTTCAACATCTAGCTGTTCTTCCTGAGTTGTTATTGGACGTTATCTAATTGGCAAGGCACATTAGACGGGCTGCATGAGTTCTATGAATAAATAGGTGGCGGGAGTCTGCATCGAGAGAAAAAAGCGGGCATAGAACATTCATCTAATGAATGTTGTTATATGCGTCTGCTGTTTGGTTCACAACATGACACAAATGACGATGTGTAATAGTCTTAATTCTGCTTCTTTTTTCTACGCTGCTGACTGTGACCACCTGTTTAAGCCGTAGAGAAATCCAGCGGACACTGATTAAGATCAAGCAAGCTGAATTCTACTGAATGGACGTCTGACATGGGTGAACCTTGATGCAACCAATGGCGTAGCTTATCCACATTGCCTTGTTCACCACAGGCGACTACCTCTACACTGCCATCGGCTAAGTTTCTTGCCCAACCTTGAATATCCATGGCTTGTGCTTGTTGTTGAGTAAAAGCACGGAAAAATACGCCTTGTACACGACCGGTGACAATACAACGAACACAGACTCTCATATTTTTTCCTCACAAATATCTTTTATCATTTTTATGACCCACATTGAGCAGGGTTAGGTAAGTTTGCATTCACTTGTGCATGAATTTTATCTTTTAAATGGAGATTATTAATCTCTAGTTCTTTATTTTTATTTAAGAGTTGTCGATACATGCGTTGCATGACAACATGAGTATTCACTCGAGCTAAAACCTCTTCATATTGCAAGGGTTTTGTAATGTAATCAACCGCACCACTTTGAAAGGCTTGTAATTTATTGCGCATATCATTCAACGCGGTCATAAAGATAATTGGAATATGTTGTGTTTTAGGGTTTTCTTTTAATTTTTCACAGGTTTCCATTCCATCCATACCGGGCATCATGACATCTAATAAAATTAATGTGGGTTGTTCAACTTCTGCAATTTGTAAAGCAGTTTCACCATCTTCTGCAATGAGAAGATGATAGCCTGCGGCCTCAAGCCCTGTAAATAACATGCGAATATTATCCGGGACATCATCGACGATTAATAAGGTAGGGGTTTGGATGCTGGTTAAATGTAGCACTTGCTGACAATGTTCAAGATACATTTTAGCCACAGGGTCTTGAGCATGAATTTGTAATACTTGTTTGAAATCATCGAGTGCTTCATTAAAGGCTTCATGGTGAAAATGCTCTAATCCTTGTTCAAAAATAGGCAGGGTTTTTTGTTTCAATGCTTTTTGTTCAGGTTCATCGGCATTAAAGACTTCATACACCGTCACGGGGAGGGTTTTACCTTTTACCGTCACATGGTCTACTTTGCGAATCAAGTAATCTTGAGTCGATTTCAATTGAGAACGGGTTTCTTCGCTGATTAATAATTTACAACCATAGGTTTTAGTCAGTCCTTCAATACGTGCTGTCAGATTAACCGCATCGGCAATCACCGTACCTTCCATGCGTTCTTCTCCGCCGACGGTGCCGAGCATGAGCATCCCGGTATTAATTCCAATGCCAATTTTAAAGGCTGGGCGTTCTGGGCGCTGGCGGGTTTGGTTGTATTCTTCCAAGGTGTTGAACATGCTAATCGCCGCTTGTACGGCATCATCAGCACTGTGAGGAAATAATGCCATGATGGCATCACCAATGTATTTGTCGATAAATCCATTATGCGCGTTAATGACGGGTTGCATACGACCTAAGTAACCGTTAATAAAGCGAAAATTATCTTGCACTGTCATTTTTTCAGAGAGGCTGGTAAAGCCGCGAATGTCGGCAAATAATACGGTCATTTCACGTTGAGTTTCGCTACCCAGTTCTATTTCTTGAATGCTTGATTTACCTAAAAGGCTTAAAAACTGACGTGGCACAAAACGCGAGTAGGCTTTGTTGAGAGTTTCTAATTCTTCGTTAATCACTTCTAATTCTTGAGTTTTTTGTGCCAGTTTCTTGTCTTGCAAATAGCTTTGAATCGCTGTATTTACGGTTAAATCGAGGTCTTGAGGCTGCCAAGGTTTGGAAATGTAGCGATATAAATTGGCTCGATTGACGGTTTTGATCACGCCTTCTAAATTAGCTTGTCCCGTCAGCAAGATTTTTAAGGTTTTAGGAATGCGTTTATGCATCGCCACCAATAATTCATCCCCTTTCATACCGGGCATAATGTAATCCGCTATGACGAGCGGAATTTCATAGCCGTCGTCAAGGAGTTCATCTACTAAAGTTAAACATTCTTCACCATCTTCAGCCAGTTCAATCAGATATTGTTCGCCAATGGCTTCACGCAAAGCGCTTTTTAAGCCATCTAAAATCATGCGTTCATCATCAACACAGATGATCGCCATATTGTCCATTATGAGTACCTACTATGCGTGTAGCGGCAAATAAACATTAAATTGAGTGTGTCCCGGCTGACTGTCAACGGTGATTTTACCATCATGTTTATGGATGATTTTGCGCACAATGTCTAACCCCAAACCATTGCCTTCGCCTGCGGGTTTGGTGGTGAAAAAGGGTTCAAATATCTTTTCTTGAATATCGGTAGGAATCCCTGGACCATTATCAATAATGGCGATTTTTAGCCAGTTATCTTCTTGAGTTAATTCTATATTTAACTCACCTTGATTGGACATGGCTTGTAGGGCATTGTGCAGTAGGTTGGTCCAGACTTGATTCAGCTCATCAGGATAACAGGCAATCATAGGTACGTCTTGATAATCCCGCGTGACCTCGACCCCTTGTTTGATTTGATTGTGATACAAGGTGAGCACGGTTTCCAGCCCTTCACGCACCTGTGCCTCCATTTTTGTGTTGGTCTGGTCATAGTGGGCGTAATTTTTCAGTGCAAAAATGACTTTAGAAGCGCGTTCAGTGGCATCGGTAATATTCTGTGCACTGCGCTGCACACCGGATAAAGAATGCACATTGCGTAACATGTGTCCTTCTGTGTCGGCTTTTAATAACGGCCACCAGGGTTCTAAATCTTCGTACACGCCCAGTTCGACGAGACGTTCAGCGACTAAATCAGGTTGAGCTATGTCTTGTGCTTGTAATAACTTGCGCAAGGCGCGTTTAAATTTGCGTTCTTCGCTACTGCGTAAAGTCGGTGTTTTACTTAAACTGAATTCTAAGAGCTTAAAGAAATCAGCTTGTTGTTCTGGACTTAAAGCTCTAAAAAAATCGGGTAATGCGCTTAAGTCTTTTTTCAAAAAACGATTAATGTTTTCGACAGAAAAACAAATAGCCCCTAAAGGTGTGTTGACTTCATGAGCCACGCCTGCCACTAATTGTCCTAATACCGCCATTTTTTCTGATTGCACCAATTCTTGTTGAGTATTTTTAAGTTCATCTAAGGTACGCTTTAAGTCATTCATGGTGTTAGATAAATCTTCATTTGAACGAGTGAGTTTCTGATTGGCATACGCTATTTCATGATCACTGATTTCAATTTGTTCTAACATTTGATTAAAACCATCGACTAATTCTCCTAACTCATCTTCAGCCCATTTGGCTTCGCGCAGGGAATAATCTTTCTTTTCAGAAACTTGGTGCATGGTTTTGAGCAAGCCGTAGACAGGCCCTGTAATCCAGGTTTGTAATTGTGCGGTCATTAATAAGGTGAGTAAAAAAGCCACCGCCAAGACGACGACGACAGTGCCCCCTACCCAATAAATGCGTTTTTCTAATACGCGCAAATCGGAGCGGATTTGCATAAAGCCTAAAATCTTGGTTTTTTGTTCATTATGAATGGCTCTAAAAACATCAACATAGCGATGCCCAAATATAAAAAAACCGATGATTTTCTTGTTCTCAACACAACTGGAACAATATTGAGATAAATGCGGTTGACGCGGCAAGCGCATGGTGTCAGACGTATTGCGAAAATAGCTGGCAAAGGCTTTACCATTATATTTGTATACATGGGCAAATATAATATGCGGATTGGTTTTTAAGGCCAAAATACCTTTTTGTACCGCGATGTTATTATTAAACATTAAGCCTGCCCGTCCGCTGTAACCAAAAACATCGGCTAATACCATCAGTTCACTCACCATTGAACGGCGAAACGACAGGTTATCATTCAGTACAAAAGCGGTGGAGGCCAATAACAAAGCCACTCCTGCTGACAGCAAACTCACTAAAGTCAGTTTATTTTTAATCGAAATATCACGAAATTTGAACATTTGTGATGCCGCTAATATGAAAGAAAATCTGGCTATAATAACAGCTTTATACTCAACGACTGAATAACTCATGATTGCATCATTTAAACCTTGGCTTGCCAGTTTATGCCTATTGTTACTGGCTCATATCACCTTTGCTGCTGATACGGATGATGCGGCGGCTAAACGTGCGCGACTACAAGCACTGAAGCAATTGCCCATCCAGCAATTATCCAAAATCGAGTTTTATAATCCTGATGCGCAATTGGCATCCCGCAAAAGCCGCGCTTTAATCGAAAACCCCTCGGCCTTATTTGTGCTGACGGGTAAAGAGATTCAACGTGCGGGCATCACCAGCTTGCCTGAAGCCCTGCGCTTGGTGCCGGGTGTCCAAGTGGCGCGTTTGTATTCAAATCGCTGGGCCATCAGTGCGCGTGGCCTAAATGGTTATATTTCCAGCAAATTATTGGTCATGGTTGACGGACGCACGGTGTATACGCCGCTGCGTTCTGAAGTGTTTTGGGATGCGCAAGATATGTTGGTGGAAGATATTGATCGCATTGAAGTGATTCGCGGCCCTGGCGCTTCATTGTGGGGGGCCAATGCGGTAAATGGCATTATTAATATTGTCAGTAAAAAAGCCCGCCAAACACAAGGCGGTTTAGCGACTTTATTGCTGGGCAATGGCGATGAAAATGCCATTTTAGGTCTGCGCTACGGCGGTCAATTCAACTCAAAGACGCATTATCGGGTGTATGGCAAGGCGGTGGACTATGATTCGCTGCAAACAGCACAAGGTGAGTCTGGCGGTAATGACTGGAATACACGACGCATGGGGTTTCGCGTTGATGGTGCTCCAGATAAACACAATGAATGGACGCTGCAAGGGGATACTTATAACAATCAACTTCAGCAAGTTCGTCGGTTGCTCAACGATGAAAACCGCTTTGTTCTGGTTGATAACGCACTAAATGTGCAGGGAGCCAATGTGTTAGGGCGTTGGCAACAGGCTCTCAAGCGTGGCGAATGGATTGTGCAAAGCTATTATGATTGGACGCAACGCAGCGACCGTTTATTTGATGAGACGCGCCATACTTTCGACCTTGATTTTCAGCACCGCATTCCGCTGAGCCTACGCCAAGAATACCTATGGGGCGCGGGCGTGCGTCATTCTCGTGATGACATCCAAACCCCTTCTCGCATGTTGAGCTACAGTACAGACCAGCGTGAAGACTGGCTCTTTAGCGCTTTCGTGCAAGGTGAATTTGTCTTAAGCCCTAAACGCTGGCGTTTATTGCTGGGTTCTAAATTTGAGCACAACAGTTACACCGGATTTGAATATCAACCCTCGGTTCGGCTGCTGTGGTCGCCGCACGAACAACATCGGCTGTGGGCTGCGGTATCGCGTGCAGTGCGCACACCGTCGCGGACTGATCATGATGGCTTTATAGAAACTTCGGTGTTCAATGCGGCTATCAATGCACCGATCATTTTTCGTGTCAATGGCAGCCCCGATTATGTGTCAGAAACCTTGTTAGCCTACGAATTCGGTTATCGTTACCTGCCTTCGCGTCAATTTTTACTAGATGCCACCGTGTTTATGCATGAATTAGAAAACCTACGCACGGTTGAACCGCTAGGACTTGATCTCACTCAACGCCCCCCTTTTCTGCTGACTCAAATTGACAACCAATTATATGGCGAAGTCTTGGGTGCCGAACTTAGCTTGCATTGGCAACCTCTGCGCTCTTGGCGTTTGACGGCTAATTACACCTACACCGCTGTGTATTTGCATTTACAACCCGGCAGTCGTTCCGTGTTTGCTGAAAATGAAGAAGGTGATCACCCTAAACATCAGTTTAGCTTGCGTTCGCAGTGGGATTTAACCCGCACCGTGCAGTTTGATCATGTATTTTACTATGTGGGTAAAGTAGAAGGGCAAGCTACACCGGATTATCTACGTTGGGATGTACATCTCGGCTGGCAAGTACAGCGTCGCCTACAACTCAATCTCGGCCTGCGTAATGCTTTGAATCAGCGCCATCCCGAATTCGGTAATGTAGTGGATGGCAATACTGAAATACCGGGTGAAGTGCCGCGTTCTGCGTATCTACAACTGCGCTACAATTTTTGAGGATGCCGTTATGATACGAATTCGTTTGATCGCCGCTATGATATTGAGCCTGAGTACCTTGCCTCATACCTCATCAGCCGAGCCTGTCGCAGATTTTAGAGAATATGAAATCAAAGCGGTGTACTTATTAAACTTTGCCAGTTTTGTGTTCTGGCCTGATGCCATGATAGACCACTCGGAATCTTTCAATATTTGTATTTTAGGTGAAGACCCCTTTGGTAGTAATTTAGACATTACCATTGAGAATGAAAGGATTTCAAACTTACCCGTCACACTGCAACGTTTGCTTGAGGTGAAGCCAGAGTTCAATTGTCATATTATATTTTTTAGCCAATCTCTCGATATTAATCTGTCTGCATTGTTGTCAACCCTATCATCTCACCCCATTTTAACCATTAGTGATCGAGATGATTTTATACAGCAAGGTGGGATGATTGAATTGGTGAACAGTGAAGATAATCAGGTACGATTTAAAGTCAAAGCCTCTCTTATAGAAAATAGTCATTTGCAAATTAGCACTGACTTATTAGAAATTGCAGAGCTTGTAGAATAATCACCATTGCTCCACACCTACATCACGTTTTTTCTACACTATGCACATTCAAGTGTGGAGCAACGGCTATTTTTTGTGCTTAAGTTTGTTTTCAAACACAAAAAAGAAGTCTTTGCGTAACGTCAACCAATAAGGATATAAACATGGAAAATGAACGTTACAACATTCAAATAGATGTTAAATCAGACTACGTGGAAACCCATTCCAAACCCGAAGATGATCGTTATGTCTTTTCCTATACCGTGACGATTCGCAACACCGGACAAACGCCCGCTAAACTCTTAACCCGACACTGGGTGATCACTGATTCTAATGGCAAAATAGAAGAAGTTCGTGGTGAAGGTGTGGTGGGAGAACAACCTTATTTACGTCCTGGTGAAGGCTTTCGTTATACCAGTGCCACTGTCATAGAAACCCCAGTGGGTAGTATGCAAGGCAGTTATCAAATGATTGCAGATGATGGTAAAGCTTTTGATGCAGAAATCGCCGCTTTTGGTTTAGCCCAACCTCGAATATTACATTGATCTAATGTCTTTAAAATCACCTATTTTTATCACTGGTACAGACACAGGCATAGGCAAAACCTGGTTCACTTTGGCCTTAATACAAGCCTTGCAAAACCAAGGCTTGCGCGTAGCGGGTATGAAACCTGTCGCCAGCGGTTGCGATAGCACTCCGGCTGGATTACGCAATGAAGATGCCGTGCTCATCCAGCAGCAAGCGGGCTTAAAGGTGGCGTATGAAACCGTCAATCCTTATGCGTTTGCCCCTCCCATTGCACCGCATATTGCCGCCCAACACGTCGGCGTTGAAATACACTTGTCGCCCATTTTTAAAGCCGCACAAGCATTACAAGCCCAAGCCGATATTTTGGTGGTAGAAGGAGTGGGAGGCTGGCGCGTGCCCTTAAGCGAGCAATTGAGCTTAGTGGATATAGTCAAGCGATTAGACGCGCAAGTATTGTTAGTTGTGGGCTTGCGCTTAGGCTGTATTAACCATGCGCTATTAACGGCGGAAGTGTTGGAGCAGGACTGTTGTCAATGCGTGGGTTGGGTGGGTAATCAACTGGAGCCGCATACCGCAGAGCTTGATAACATCATCAATACTCTGCAACAGCGTTTATCAATGCCTTTTCTGGGGCACTTGCCTTACCAAGAAGTGTTTAATGTGACAGAATTGGCGGATGCCATCTTCGTATAGGCTCTTAAACTACCTTTGATGCATGAATAAAGGTTTCAACTTGCCTAAATGCTCATCTAAGTTGAACGAAATTAAAGAAGAAATAGAGAATAAAGTAGATAGGACATCTAAGCTAGAGTCCGCTTGACTGGCAATCCGAATACGTTGCAAAAAATCATAATTAACTGTTTGAATTTCTACAAACTGTTGTTTTAACCCGCTTAAGGATAAATCCACTTTTCCGCCATCTTGATGAATGTAATACTGCACCAGCAGGTAAGAAGACGTCACGCGGAATAAAATCTCATCTAAAGAGGCAAATGGCAAATGATAATGAGCCAGCCCTCGCAAAGACGATAGCACCGGACACGCACTGGTTGCCATCACAAATCCCATTAAAGAACGTAACCCCGTTTGCGCATCACAATGTTTAGAGTATTCACGCTCAGGGGTAATGACGCGCACATCCGCTTCATTAAAAGACAGAATTTCATTAAACGATAAAATAATGTCTTGTGCATCGACGGCTATGGGACAATGCGTACAATCAGTATGATTGAGTGGGCAGTTACTACATTGTTGAAACCCCAGTTCTGTCCAGCTTGCGGCGTTGTCAGGTTGTAAGGTTTCCTGGCTACGATCAAACTTAACGTTATAATTTAACACCTTGCCATCTTCCATACTAAAGGTGTATTCGATAAACATCTGATTTTCCAACATGAGACCTACCTCGTAAAAATCTTAATCAAATAGATATTCTAATTCTTTTAGATGTCGTTCTAATGATAAAGATAGCATGGAAGAAATAGTGAACAAAGTGGCTAATACATTTAAATTAGAATCCGCTTCACAACCTGCTCGAATGCGCTCCAGAAAATGAAAGTTCAAGGTTTGCATTTCCTGGAAATGTTGTTTTAAACCATCAAATTCAAAATCCGGTGTTTTACCCTTTTTCTTGTATTGATAGTATTCGCGTAAAAGATAAGATGAAGTAATCCGAAACACCGCTTCATCCATAGAAGCAAAGGGCAGATGAAAATAGGCCATGCCGCGCATGGTGGATAAAATAGGGCAGGCACTACTCGCCATCACAAAGCCGATTAATGCACGCAAACCTGTTTGCGCATCCGTATGTTTAGAATACTCTCGTTCTGGCGAACGTACCAGAATCTCTGCGGCTTTACACGATAAAACCTCATTAAAGCCCATGACAATTTCTTCTGCATCAATCGCGGCGGGACAATGTGAGTACTGATCTACGGATAAGGGGCAATTCGGACACTTATGAAATTCAAGCTGAGTCCAGGCAGGATAATCTTCTACACTTAATTGTTTTTCACGAGGACGATCAAATTTAACGTGATAATTTAGAGTTTTTCCATCATCCATCTTAAAGGTATATTCGATATACATTGCTTTGTACCTTAGGTCGGCTTAATCGCAGAGTCCAATGTCATTTTCTGTTGTAAATCAGCTAGGCAAAACTTGTTCCGGCTTATGGTAGCGAGTTCCTGCTCGCAATACTAGGAGGCTGTCCGAGAATATAAAACCTACTGCAAAACTGTGGATTATGAGCCTTTTTTCCGCTTTTTTTCGTTAAATAGAATGACTATTCGCCTCAAAAAACCGAAAAACCTGCTTCAAAACCACAGCTTTTCGCTACGGCTTCTATTCTTCTCTGACAGTCTCCTAGAACGTCCGCACTCAACAGCCTTGAGGAGGCTCTATGAGCGGTCTCTGGTAGCCTATAGGGCTATGCTATTATAGCGGCAATTTTTTCATTGATTTGACGAAGGGTTCAGCGATGACGATGACGATAGCGCAATTTGAGGAATGGTCTTTAATTATCTGCTTGAGTGGTTTAATGCTGTATATGTTTTTTATTATTTGGGAACTGGCTCATAAATCTAAGGCCGGAAAATATGGCTACATTGCCTTGTTTTTAGTCTTAGGTTTAGGCATGGGCGGGTTTGTTATTAAGACGGTCATTACTTATATGTTAAAGGTCTAAGCATGGAACTCTGTGGTTTTGAAGTCGGTCTGAATCAGCCTTTTTTTCTGATTGCGGGCCCTTGCGTGATTGAATCTGAACAACTGGCCCTAGACACCGCTGGGCAACTTAAAAGCATTGCTGCGGTACTTAATATCCCGTTTATCTATAAATCATCGTTTGATAAAGCCAATCGCTCTTCACATCAAAGTTTTCGCGGGCCCGGCTTAGAAACAGGCTTGAAAATTTTAGACACGGTGCGTCGTCAAATTCAAGTACCTGTGCTCACCGATGTACACGAAGATAGTCCCTTAAACGAAGTCGCTGACGTGGTGGATGTGCTGCAAACGCCTGCTTTTTTATGCCGTCAAACCAATTTTATCCAAGAAGTCGCAAGCCAGGGCAAGCCTGTGAATATCAAAAAAGGCCAGTTTCTCGCTCCTGGCGACATGAAAAATGTGGTCAACAAAGCGAAGGCGACGGGCAATCAAGACATCATGGTGTGTGAACGCGGTGTCTCTTTTGGTTACAATAACTTAGTGTCTGATATGCGCGCCTTAGCCATCATGCGTGATACCGATTGCCCGGTGATATTTGATGCGACACATTCCGTCCAATTACCCGGTGGACAAGGCACGGTCTCTGGCGGACAACGCGAATTTGTTCCTGTATTAGCCCGTGCCGCAGTCGCAGCGGGTATTTCTGGGCTATTTATGGAAACTCACCCCAATCCTGATCAAGCCTTAAGCGACGGCCCTAATGCTTGGCCGCTGGGCGACATCCAAGCCTTATTAGAAACATTGCAAGCCATTGATACTGTTGTAAAGGAGAATAAACATGGCGGTTAATTTACCTGAACTCAAAACCTTACCCGCAGTCGCAGGAGTGCGCTTAGGCACCGCTTGCGCACAGATTAAACAAGATGAACGCGACGATTTAGCCTTGTTTGAATTAGCTTCCGGCAGCACCAGTGCCGCCGTGTTTACGCGCAATGCCTTTTGTGCCGCGCCAGTGGAAATTGCTCGTCAGCACTTAGCCACGACAGAACCCCGTTACTGGCTCATTAACTCTGGCAATGCCAACGCAGGTACGGGCGAATCAGGCCGTACTGCGGCATTAGACTGTTGTGCCGCCGTTGCGCATGAACAAAAATGTAGTGACCGCGAAGTTTTGCCATTTTCTACTGGGGTGATCGGAGAAACATTGCCGGTGGATAAAATTCGTGCGGCTATCCCCACAGCGGCTAAAAACTTGGATGCGAATCACTGGTTAGAAGCGGCGCACGCGATCATGACCACTGACACGCAAGCCAAGGGAGCCAGCCGACAAATTCAGATAGCAGGCCAAACCATCACGATCACAGGAATTGCCAAAGGCTCCGGCATGATTCATCCCAATATGGCAACGATGCTGGCCTTTATTGCCACCGATGCCCCAGTGGCTGAGCCTTTATTATCAGTGGGTTTGAAAGCGGCGATGAATGTCAGCTTCAATCGCATCACGGTCGATGGCGATACCTCCACCAATGATGCTTGCTTATTAGTCGCTACTGGACAAGCCGATTTACCTTTAATCGAGCATAGCCACAGCACGGAATTTAAGGCATTGCAGCAAGCCTTAGTGGAAGTCAGTCAAGAGTTGGCTCATGCCATTGTGCGCGATGGCGAAGGGGCAACTAAGTTTATTAGCATTGAAGTGGCTGAAGGTCGGGATGAGCAGGAATGTCTGAAAGTGGCCTATACCATTGCTCAATCGCCGTTGGTAAAAACTGCATTATTTGCCAGTGATCCCAATTGGGGACGCATTTTAGCGGCGATTGGACGTGCGCCCATTGCGGAATTAGACATTCAAGCCGTGCGCGTATTTTTAGGCGATGTTTGTATTGTGGATGATGGCGGACGTGCGACTAGCTATACCGAAGAACAGGGACAAGCGGTGATGGATGAAAAAGAAATCGTGATTAAAGTCTTGTTAGGCCGGGGAGAAGTGAGCAATACCGTGTGGACTTGCGACTTTTCTTATGATTATGTGAAGATTAATGCCGAATATCGAACTTAAGAGCCTATACGAAAACGGGATCATCGGCTGCAAACCCGCCCTTTTGGCCCGGTTTTCCGCTTTTTTTCATTAAATAGCGCGCTATTCGCCTTAAAAAACCGAAAAACCCGCCTCAAAATGGCAAATTTTCGCTTCGACTCCCCATCTTCGTATAGGCTCTAAGCATATAGACAACATGAATCATTTATACGACTCAAGCCATCCACTTTAAGCCCTTAAAAGACAACGCAAACGGCGCAAGAGGCGCAAAAGAACACCCGCGTTTCCAAACGATGTTTACCTCGTTCCCATGCGCCGCATCATGGCCATTCAGTGAAGCCCCAAAG
>JADGEH010000083.1 GCA_016744475.1 Thiotrichales bacterium
CACCTGTTCTTTCTTCATCTGCTCCAGTGCTTTGCGGTAGTCCACGGGCATGACTTTGACGAACTGGGGTAGGTAGGTGTCCCAGTTATCCAGAATCATTCGCGCACGGGCGCTGTCGGTGTAGTAGAGATGGTTTTTGATCAGCTTGCGTAGGCGGCTGGCATCGTTGTGGGTCATGTCGTGCATGATGTCTACGCGACCGTGGGTTTCCAGATCGCCGCCTTGATGACCGTTGCTTTCTAGCGCATCGTCTTCTTCAGGAATCGGCTCAAGTTCGACCATTGCGAGGTTGCAACGTTTGTCGAAATCACCCACTTCATCAAGCACATAAGCGATGCCGCCGCTCATGCCTGCGGCAAAGTTGCGGCCTGTGCTGCCGAGAACGACCACCACGCCGCCTGTCATGTATTCGCAGCCGTGATCGCCTACGCCTTCAATGACGGCTATCGCACCGGAGTTACGCACACCGAAGCGCTCGCCGCCGACTCCGTGGAAGTAACACTCACCTGTGATGGCACCGTAGAGCACGGTGTTGCCTGCGATGATGTTCTCTTCGGGTTTGTCGATGTTGCACTCTTTGGGCGGCGTGATAATCAATTTGCCGCCGCATAAGCCTTTACCGACGTAATCATTGCCATCGCCTGCGAGTTTGAGGGTCACGCCGTGGGTGAGGAAAGCGCCGAAGCTTTGGCCTGCGGTGCCTTTGACGTTGACCATGATGGTGTCGTCGGGCAGTCCTTCGTGACCGTAACGACGAGCGACTTCGCCGGATAACATGGCTCCAAAACTACGGTTGTAGTTGTAGATGGGCATGTCGAATTCGACGGCTTCGCGGTGGTCTAGGGCGACTTTGGCTTTTGCGATCATTTGATGATCAGCTGCTTTGTCGAGTCCGTGATCTTGGGTTTCACAGTGATAGACCGCTACGTCTTCGCCGACTTCTGGCTTGTGCAGCAGTTTGGATAAGTCGATACCTTTGGCTTTCCAGTGGTCAATTGCTGGGCGCATGTCGAGGCGGTCACTGCGGCCGGTCATTTCTTCCATAGAGCGGAAACCGAGCTTGGCCATGTATTGACGGATTTCTTCGGCGACATAGAAGAAGTAGTTGATGACGTGTTCAGGCTTGCCAACAAAACGTTTGCGCAGTTCAGGGTCTTGGGTCGCAACGCCGACGGGGCAGGTGTTGAGATGGCATTTGCGCATCATGATGCAGCCTTCGGCAATCAAAGGTGCGGTGGCAAAGCCGAATTCGTCAGCACCGAGTAATGCGCCAATCACTACGTCGCGTCCGGTACGCATACCACCGTCCACTTGCAGAACAACGCGACCACGCAATCGGTTGAGCACCAGGGTTTGTTGGGTTTCTGCGAGACCGATTTCCCAAGGGCTGCCTGCGTGTTTGATGGAGGTCACGGGGCTTGCGCCTGTGCCGCCGTCATAGCCGGATACGGTGATGTGATCGGCGTGGGCTTTGGAGACCCCAGCGGCGACCGTGCCGACACCGACTTCTGAGACTAATTTGACGCTGATCCGCGCACTGGGATTGACGTTTTTCAGGTCGTGGATGAGTTGCGCAATGTCTTCAATGGAGTAGATGTCGTGATGTGGAGGAGGAGAAATCAAACCTACGCCTGCGGTGGAGTGGCGCACTTTGGCAATGACTTTATCGACTTTGTGACCGGGTAATTGTCCGCCTTCGCCAGGTTTTGCCCCTTGCGCGATTTTGATTTGGATGTCGTCGGCATTGACCAAATATTCGGTGGTGACACCAAAGCGACCGGATGCGACTTGTTTAATCGCTGAGCGCATGGTGTCGCCGTTGTCCATCGGTTTGAAGCGTTCGGGCAGTTCGCCGCCTTCACCTGTATTGGATTTGCCGCCGATGCGGTTCATCGCAATCGCTAATGTGGTGTGGGCTTCAAAAGAAATCGAACCAAAGGACATGGCTCCTGTGACGAAACGTTTGACGATCTCGGCGGCGGGTTCGACGTCTTCTAAAGGAATGGCTTGTTCTGCCCATTGGAAATCCATCAGGCCACGAATGGTCAGCAGTTTTTCGCTTTGCTCGTTAATCGCGCTGGCAAAGGCATCGTATTTGGCTTGTGCGGCGGCACCTTTGTCGCTGTGTGCGCCTTCGTCACGGACGGCGTGTTGCAGGTTGGAGATGGTGTCCGGTGTCCAGATGTGTTGCTCGCCGCGTACACGGAAAGCATATTCGCCACCGACATCTAACGCGCCTTTGTAAATCATCTCTGCGCCATAAGCGGTGCAGTGACGACGTAAGGTTTCTTCCGCTACTTCAGCCAAACCTGTGCCTTCGATGGTGGTGGCGGTGCCTTTGAAATATTGCTCGACAAAATGGCTGTGCAGACCCACGGCATCAAAAATTTGTGCGCCACAGTAAGACTGGTAGGTGGAAATGCCCATTTTGGACATGACTTTGAGCATCCCTTTGCCCACCGCTTTGATGTAGCGTTTATGCGCTTCTTCAGGCGTGAGAGGATCGGGTAATTGACCGCAAACAGAGGATAAGGTGTCGAAGGCCAAGTAAGGATTGATGGCTTCAGCACCATAGCCTGCCAAGGTGCAGAAATGATGCACTTCGCGGGCTTCGCCGGTTTCTAACACGAGTCCCGATTCAGTGCGCAAGCCTTGTTCGATAAGATGATGATGCACGGCTGCCGTGGCTAACAAGGCGGGAATGGCGATGTTATCCACATCCACGCTGCGATCAGACAGGATTAAAATGTTGCTGCCGCCATCTTCAATGGCTTTTTGTGCCGCTGCACACAGCGCCTCCAGCGCAGGTTGCATACCCTCTACGCCTTCAGTGACGGGATAGCAAATGCTTAAGGTTTTGGTTTTGAACGCACCGCCTGTGCGGTTTTCAATGCTGCGGATTTTCTCCACATCAATATTGCTCAAAATCGGCTGATGCACTTCTAAACGTTTGTGGTCACCACTGGACTCCAGTCCCAACAAATTCGGGCGCGGACCAATCAGCGACACCAAAGACATGACCAATTCTTCGCGGATCGGATCAATCGGCGGGTTGGTGACTTGCGCAAAACCTTGTTTGAAATAGTCATACAGCAGACGAGCGCGATCTGAGAGCACCGCAATCGGGGTGTCGATACCCATTGATCCAATCGGGTCTTGACCGCTGGAGGACATGGGTTCAATAAAGAATTTTAAGTCTTCTTGGGTGTAACCAAACGCTTGCTGGCGATTCAGTAAGACTCCTTCCGCAGGGGGCATGGCGGCGACTTCTACAGGCAAGTCATCCAGCAGGATTTGTGTGTCGTCCAACCATTGTTGATAGGGCTTGGCTTCGGACAATTGCGCTTTGATTTCTTCGTCGTCAATGATGCGACCTTGTTCTAAATCGGCTAAGAACATTTTGCCCGGTTGCAAACGCCATTTTTTCACGATTTTTTCTTCAGGAATCGGCAACACGCCCATTTCTGAAGCCATCACCACCATGTCGTCGTCGGTGATCAAATAACGTGCAGGGCGCAGACCATTGCGATCTAAAGTGGCTCCAATTTGACGACCATCAGTGAAAGCTACGGCGGCGGGGCCATCCCAAGGTTCCATCAAGGCAGCGTGATATTCATAGAAAGCGCGGCGTTTTTGATCCATTAAAGGATTGCCCGCCCAAGCTTCAGGAATCAATAGCATCATGGCTTGCGCCATGGAATAACCACCCGCCACCAACAGCTCTAAAGCATTGTCGAAACACGCAGAATCGGATTGGCTGCCATCAATTAAGGGCCAGAGTTTGTCTAAGTCTTTGCCTAAAATGTCAGAAGACATCGCGTGACGGCGTGCCGCCATCCAATTGACATTACCGCGCACGGTGTTGATTTCGCCGTTATGCGCAATCATGCGAAACGGATGGGCGAGATTCCATGTGGGGAAGGTGTTGGTCGAGAAGCGTTGATGGACTAAAGCCAGTGCGGATACGAAACGCTCGTCTTTTAAATCGGGGTAATACACGCCGACTTGATCCGCCAGCAACATGCCTTTGTAATTGATGGTGCGTGAAGACAGGGACGGTAAATAAAAGTCTTCGCGTCCGCCGATGCCTTCGCGTTGTGCGTGACGGGTGGCGCGTTTGCGGATGACCATTAATTTGCGCTCTAGCGCGTCTTGATCAATCCCCTCAGCTTTGCCGATAAAGACTTGACGGATACAAGGCTCAACGGCTTTGACGCTTTCGCCTACGCCGCTGTTATCGGTGGGCACATCACGCCAACCCAGCAGGGTTTGGCCTTCTTCGCTGATGACATCGCTAATGATTTTTTCACAAATAGCGCGTTGCTCGGCCTCTTGCGGCAAAAACACCATGCCTACGCCATATTCACCTTCAACGGGCAAATTCAAGCCATTTTTGGTGCATTCTTCACGTAAAAAGGCATCGGGTAATTGAATCAAAATCCCAGCACCATCACCGGCTAAAGGATCAGCCCCCACAGCCCCTCGATGCGTCAGGTTTTTCAGAATTTCTAAACCCTGTGCAATGATAGCGTGGTTTTTCTGCCCCTTGATGTGAGCAATAAAGCCCACGCCACAAGCATCATGTTCATTGATTGGGTCGTACAGTCCCTGAGTTGCGGGTAAAGCGCTGTGACTCATAGATTTACCTCGTGCTGGCTGCTATCCATTGCGCCAATCGTACTGGCGTATGTGTTAGGGCAGCGGTTGATTAATAACAAACTGTTTTATAAGTAGAATATGTGGAATATGTCGGTGGTATTCCAACGCCATAACGCGAGCCTGATGGAGATAAGCCTAAGCGCAGGCAAAAGATCGTGAATTCTATGCCAAACATTTTGAAGATTCAATAGCTTAGATTTTTCTTGATTTATTCATAGGCCATCCCTATCATCGGAAGGCTTGATCTAGTCTAAATCCATTAAGGAGAAATACCTCATGCGTAACGCAACAAAATTACTAGCAGGCGGCATTATCAGCGCAGCTTTATTCACTGGCGGTTTGGTACAAGCTAATGAAGATTTGGCTAAAAAACACGCTTGTCTGGCTTGCCATCAAATTGATAAAAAAGTAGTCGGCCCTGCTTATAAAGAAGTTGCGGCTAAATATAAAGGTGCTGATGACGCGCAAATTGCGGCTTTAGCCGATAAAGTCATGAAAGGCGGTGCTGGCGTTTGGGGTCCTATTCCTATGCCACCTAATGCTAATGTGACTCCTGAAGAAGCCACCACTTTGGTTAAATGGGTCTTGTCCATGGCTGAAGAAGCAGCCCCTGCTGCTGCGGCACCTGCGGCAGAAGCTGAAGCAAAAACTGAAGAAGCGGCTAAATAAGTCTCTTTGATTAAGTAGCCTTGTCCAGGCTAGTATAAAAAAACCCGGCCTAGGCCGGGTTTTTTTATGTCTATACTTCGCTCCCTGTTACCGATGACAGCAGTGAATACCGTCCCAGTCTATTGCTGCGCCAAGGCTATTCGCTATAAGATGCGCGGCTTTTCACTAGATAAGTTTACTGATAAACAACCTCATAGGAACTAAAAATAATGGAATTAAACCCACTATTTGAACATATAAAAGACATGCAGGTGCGGACTGAAGCACTGAGGGGGTACCTTTGACTACGGTGTTAAAGCCGAACGCTTAGTCGAAGTCCATCGGGAACTAGAAAACCCTGATGTGTGGAATGAACCTGAACGCGCACAAGCCCTAGGTCAAGAGCGTGTTGAACTCGAACGCATTGTGAATACTTTAGATCAACTCACACATGGTTTAAGTGATAGTCAAGACCTGCTAGAACTGGCAGAAATGGAAGAAGACAATGATACGGTCGATGCCGTTAATCAGGATTTATCCGAGATTTCTCAACAATTATCCTCCTTAGAATTCATGCGCATGTTCTCTGGTGAAATGGATTCACACCATGCTTTTTTGGATATTCAATCCGGTTCTGGCGGCACTGAAGCCCAAGATTGGGCTGAAATGTTATTGCGTATGTATCTGCGCTGGGCTGAGCGGCGGGCTTTTAAGGCTGAATTAATTGAAGTGTCCCCAGGCGATGTAGCGGGGATCAAAAGCGCCACGGTTAAAATTGAAGGCGAATATGCCTTTGGCTGGTTGCGCACCGAAACGGGCGTGCATCGTTTGGTGCGCAAATCGCCCTTTGATTCAGGCAATCGCCGTCATACGTCTTTCGCCGCTGTGTTTGCCGCCCCCGAAGTGGATGATGATATAGACATTGAGATCGACCCTTCTGATCTGCGCGTGGATGTGTATCGAGCCAGTGGTGCAGGCGGACAACACGTCAACCGTACAGAATCCGCAGTACGCCTCACCCACAACCCCACCGGGTTGGTGACCCAATGTCAAAATGATCGTTCACAACATAAAAACAAAGCCACCGCGATGAAGCAATTGAAAGCTAAGTTGTATGAATTAGAAATACAAAAGCGCAATGAGAACCAACAAGCCGTGGAAGACAGCAAATCAGATATTGGCTGGGGCAGCCAAATCCGTTCTTATGTGTTAGATCAATCCCGCATTAAAGACCTGCGCACGGGTCATGAAACGGGCAATACACAAGCGGTGCTAGATGGTGATTTAGATGCTTTTATTGAAGCCAGTTTGAAACATGGGGTGTGAAATAGCTGGGTGTCGGGTGACGGCTATCGCCTAACCCAACCTACGGCAATGTTTTTATCTTGCCAAACACTCCTTCCAGATGCGCGTGCAGATGCAATGCGCTGGCTTACGTTAAGCTAGACGCACTTCACTATAAGGAGAGTCTCATGCGCCAGTCACGACCTAAACCCCGTCTTTTACCCCGCCTCATTCGTCGTATTCTTAAACCCCAAGCTTGGGTTCCACCGACCCTAGCAACGCTGTTGCTCAGTACCACCGCTGTCACTCAAGCGAACACGGTCACGCCGGATTGCCCCGCTGATCGCCCGTATTGGATGTGTTTTGTCGCACAACGCGATGCGCTTTGGACAGAAAAGAGCGTGCCGGGATTTGCCGCACCTTTGTTAGTCGATGTGGATAACGACGTTGACCTGGATTTGTTGCTAGGTGCGGGCGACGGTCAGTTACGTTTTTATGAAAACATCGGCACGCCACAGCAATGGATGTTTGTGCAACGTGAAGGAGCGGACAATCCATTTAATGGCGTGATTTTTATCGATCCGAATGAAAGCCGCGAGTACGCGGATCAGCATCAAAGTTTTAACCTTGAAGCGGGCGATCTGGATGCAGATGGGGATCAAGATGTGTTGGTCGTCAATCGTAGTGGTGGCATCACTTATTTTGAAAATATCAGCCAACATCCCTTGCGTTATCAGGTGTATGACTACGCTGATGACAGCAGTCATCAGCCTTTTCGTGAGGTGATGCAGCAACACCCACAGAAGCAACATTTAACGCTCAGTTTGGGGGATTTAGATGTTGATGGTGATCTTGATCTGTTGATCGGGCTTTACGATGGGCGTTTTGAGCATTATGAAAATATTGGTGATGCTTTCCGACCGCATTTTGTGCTCAATACTCGTGCCCATGCGCTTCTTGCCGAAGAAGATGTGGCGCTGGATATTGATCGGGCTTCGTTGCTCAAAGGGGATGGACGAGACAGAAATACGATGTTGCATTTGAGTGATTTAGATGTAGACGGCGATCTTGATGTAATCGTGGGGATGAGCACGGGAGAGACTAAAAATACGCTGATTTTTTATGAGAATGTGAGGCAGTCTGGTGAGGCTACCTTTGTTCGACGTGAAGGGGCGGATCATCCTTTAGCGGTTGTTGATGCAGGTGACAGTTTGTTTGTCACCACGGGTGATCTGGATGCTGATGGCGATGAAGATGTTTTGCTCGGTAATGCGGCGGGCGAGTTGATCTATTATGAGAGTGTACAAGCCTTGCCTGTGCCACATTTCAAACCCCAGTATGACAAGGACAAGCTACAACGCGGTCATGCGATATTAGATCACACTAGGGGTTTTCCGGTGCCGGTGTGGGCGGATTTAGATGCTGATGGCGATTTGGACGGTGTCATCGGTAGTGAAGAGGGCATATTATATTATGCCGAAAACCAGGGCACTCCCCGTCAAGCGCTATTTAGCGTCAAGGAGAATAACGAAACACCGTGGGGTGAGGTGTCATTGGGTCTCAGTAGCATTGCCACTGAAGTGGAAGAATATTCCAGCAAAATGGGTAAAAACGTCCCACGTACTGTGATTGACTATTATCACGGCATTAATACGGTGCCGTCGCTGGGGGATTTAGACAATGATGGTGATTGGGACATGTTGGTGGGGATCGGTGGTTTTGCGCATGAGAGCCGTGGAACTATCGCGTATTTTGAAAATATCGGGACTGCGCAAAGTCCTGAATTTGTTCAGCAGCCAGCCGCATCAAATCCACTGTCAGACATAGCTCTGGAGGATAATGCAGCCCCCGCCTTGGTTGATCTGGATGGCGACGGCGATCTGGATGTATTGCTGGGGCAGGCTTACGGCAGGGTGCTGTTGTATGAAAATATAGGCTCAGCCACTCAAGCTGAGTTTCGTTCGCGTGCCGATGATGTGGATAATCCTCTGAGTCATGTGCGAATGTCATCTGGAAAGTATATAGGGGGAACGGTACCCATACCCGGCGATATGGATTTAGACGGTGATATGGATTTGTGGCTGAGCAGTGGCACAGGTTCGATGCTCTATTACGAAAATATAGGCACGGCACAAAGCCCAGAATTTGTCGAGCGAACCGCTGAGCAACATCCTCTCTATGCGGCAGAGGTCTCTATAGACAATGTGATACCCGCAATCGGTGATTTGGATAGTGATGGCGATCTGGATGTGTTTTTGGCGTATGCAGACAAGGATGTGGCCTTGTATGACAATGCACATCCACCGCTGACACCCGCGGTCAGCGCTTTACCCGTCAGCGGTTTTTATGCAAATTCTCGCTTGCCCGCAGAGGGCTTGATGGTTCATTTGCAATGCCAGATACCTTGTGAAACACTTTTTTACAGCTTAAATGACGCAGCACCTGTGGCATATACACAGCCTTTGTCGATCACCGAGGATAGCGTGCTGAAATTCGCCAGCTTTGATGCGCAGGGACAGCTCAGCCCCATTTATACCGAACGCTATGTGATTGATCATGCCGCACCGCAGATCGCTTTCGGTTTTACCTCTCTTCAGCCCTATTTCCCTAATATTCTCAATAAAAATGTCATTGTCGATCAGGCGGGATGGAAGAGCTTAGCGGCTTGGTTCAGTGGCAGTGTCAATGAAGAGCAAGCGGCAGGCGTGGCACGATTAGACCTGCAGATTCAAGGGTCTCATCAATTTGTATATGATGATCCTCAACAACCGTTGTCCCCCCTAGAACACTGGATGGATGTGCGCTATCAGCCAGACCCTTCTTTTCATGAACGCTTTTGGCCTGGGTCTGACACATGGCTTTTGTCATTACTAGAATTAGCCGTGTTAAACGAGCTACAAGGAGCTTTTACACTCAGACTCCGCGCAGTCGATTATGCGGGTCACTCTAGCAGCACGGCAATCAATGTTTTTGTCTTGCCAGACACCCCCACTGAGATGCGCGTACAGACCAATAAAACCCACTTTAAGCTTGGCGAACCCGTAATAGCTTCGGGGCAGATGAGCCACAGCAGTACACTGCCGCTGAGCCTTGCCCAACGACCCATCGAGCTTAGATTGTATGAGGAGAAGAATAACTCCATTACATTCGTCACACAGGTTCTCCTACCCAGTGCAGAAGATGGCACTTTCCAATATGAATTTAATGATTTGGAACTCCCTGCTGGGCGTTATCGACTCACACTCTGTATGCTATATATGCTAGGTATGCAAGAGCAGTACAATTCAGCGCTGCAAAACAATTGCAGTGCAGAGCCTCTTTATTTTCAGGTCGGGTCACCCGCAGGTTATGCCGTGCTGCTACAAGCAGATGCTTCAATAGCGACAGCAAACACCTTACAACGCGCTTACCAGCAACTGAAATTACAGGGTTTTGAAGACAAGAATATCGTGTTTTTCAGCCATGCGGCAGAACACTCTGCCGTAGCGTATGACGCGGTTTTACAGCAACAGGTGCTCGATCATGCCTTGTTGCCGCTGCATATTCAGCCTAGCAACAGTGCTGTGACTGACGTGTTGCAACACTGGGCGGCTGAGCGTATGACAGCTCAGTGTCAGCCCTTGTTTTTAGTCGTGGTCGGTGATGCGCAATCAGGGCAATGGGTGCTCAATGCAGAACAACCCGACGCTGAGGGTGTGCTCACGGTAGAAGATTTGCACGCGGCCTTAAGCGCATTAGAAGAAGCATTACCCACCGAGTGCCGAGAACAGGCTAATAGTGCGCGGATTATCCTGTTGGGTGGTCATCATTCTGGAACATTTCAGGCCGCATTGAGCCAACCAGGGCGCATCGTGATGAGTAGCGCGGCAGCCGATGAGATTGAATTCAAAGGCTTTGCCTCCCAACCTTCCGGCTCTTATTTCATTGATCATCTATTCTATCGATTAGGACATGGCTTTAATCTGCGTGAAGCCTTTCTCGCCAGCACCACGATGATTCAACATCTGACTCGTGCTGATAGCCGCCAAACATTGAACCCCATTTATCCAGGACAGGCTTTGCAACATCCGCTGTTAAATGACAATGGCGATGATCGTTTTACACACTTATTGCAGACCGCAGGTGATGGCTTGTTCGCCAGTGATGTCGTGCTCGGTGCAGGCAATGACCGCCGCCACTTACTGCATGAATCCACCACGCGACTACAACAGAGCACCGATGCTATCAGTCTTTTCCTGCATGAGTCACCACAATGCGACACGCCACAAGGCACAGTGGATCATTGCCTAACACTGTGGCTGCAAGCTGAATCTGACACCGCCAGCACGCAAGCGCAAGTCTATGTGCGCAAGCCCCAGCAAGCGCTGACCCAAACAGAAACGGGTTTGACTTTACCCGCCAGTGCTTATCCGATGTCATTTGATCCGGCTACGCATCGTTATGTAGCACATCTGGAAAACGTCTTTACACAGCCCGGACGTTATGATGTGTTTTACTCTTTGCAGAATGAACCACACCTCACCGATCCAGAACACGCATCCCCCTTAAGCCACCCTCCTCTAGCGGCGGTGAAACATAGCGTGGTCTATCGTATGAAGCCCCTGTGCGGGATAGAGCCTGATGCTGATTGCAATCATCCACCGCCAGCCGTCACGGCCTTGTATCCCAAGCAACACGCCGCTGATATTGATAAAACCACCCGTTTTGACTGGTTGCCAGTGACTGATCCAGACGGCGACTCTGTGAGCTATGCACTGGTGATTTTCGACACCGCTTTTGAGCAGATCATCTACAGCGTAGGCGGCCTTCAATCCTCTGCGGTGTGGGTCGATAGCAAAACCCCGATACTACGCGACGCCAGCACAGGGCAACTGTGGTACAACGGCTTACAAACTGATTGGCTCACGTATCAAGACAAATACCCGTGGGGAGTGGCTGCGATTGATGAGTTTGGTGCGTTCAGTGAAGTCAATTTTGAAATATTAGATATTTCAGACAGCTTGCGACTGACTGAAGCCTCTTATTGCCAAGTGCAAAGAGAACCCTCTTATTATCATCACCATATTCCCGTACCCGCTTTCTGGCTCGGCGAAGATATTGTGATCCCCAGCCTCAGCGTGTTTTGTGAGCAAGCGGATGGGCATTACACCACCGTATTGCGCAAACAAGACTCCGGTGTTTACCACATTGATCCAGACCCCGATGTGACCCATCTACTCGGTTGCCCACTCTATAACAGCGGTTGTTTAAACTTTGATAACAGGCTCATTTTGGAAAGCTTTAGCGACCTGCAAATGGATGAAAACGGCGATATTCGGCTGATACCTGAAGAAGCGTTGTAGCTAAAGTACATCATTTATAAGTTTACGATAGAGCCAAATCCAAGACTGCCAGTCCTTCAAGGACTGGCAGTCTTAATAACTGATGTGATTTTGTTATACAGCAGAAGAGCCATTACCGTGTTATTCCTCAAGCATTATTGATTGATGCTTAAAGAAAGTCGTTTAAGGCGACCGTGTTGGACGGTAGGTTCAATTGTTGGGTGAATAATTGAATGAATATAGGAGTGTCGTCTTCAGGTAAAATCATTTTTGACAGTAAGGTCTCTAGCGTGAGTTGAAAATAATTCACGCTGGCTTTGTGTTGCTTGAGTTGTCGAATAAACCATTCAATGCGTTCATGCTCGGCTTCGTTGTTTAGGCTCATACCTGGCTTGTAGCCTAGGCCGCCGAGTTCGCTAAAACAAGTTTGTAAGTTGAGGCGGTGACGTAAATCTTCTGGAATCACTTCTAATGGGTGTTTCACGCCTATGGGTAAAGGCAGTTGATATCCATAGGTACTTAATACTTCTTGCAAGGTTGACCAGCCTTCGTGGGCTGTCCAAAATTCCCAAGCATCTTTGGTGTAAAACGGTTCTCGCAACATTAAGGGGGCGAGTTTTTGTGTCATTTCATACCAGGTTTGTAACGGGCGTGGAGTGCCGTCAATGTAGCAAATGCGTTGCTTGAATTCTACATTGAATTCTTTCCAGGTTTGAATCTGTGATTGTTCTTCTGGTGTGAGTGTGGCACCCGCTTCATGGCGTATGACAATATCCCATTCGGCAAAATAACGGGTTTCAATGGCACTGATGAGGCGTTCTAGGGCTTCTTCTTGATCAATGTCATCGTTTAAATCAAGGAATTCCATTAAATCACGAGTGGGGCAGGGGGTTGTGGTATCTAGCATGAGTTCAGGTAGGGGGCAAGAGGTGTTTGTGTGGTGGGTAGTTTCAATTGTTCTATCAACTGTTGTGTGAGTAGGCTTTGTTCAGTCGCTGGCATGATGAGATACAGTAATAGATCGTCTAGTGTTAATTCTAAATAAGAGACTGTGGCTTGATGTTCTTTGAGGGCATCAATAAAAGCTTCAATACGTCCTTGTTGTTCTGGCTGGTGCAGGCTGGTGTCGGTATCTTGTCCAATACCACTGAACCATTCTAAACAGGTTTGTAAATGAATGTGGTGTTGTAATTCAGGACTCAAAAAGTCTTGCCGTCGATGAACACCGGGCGGCTTGGGTAAATCATCGGCAAATACGTCTAAGGCTTCTAGCAGTGTGGGCCCGCCGTAGTAAAAGCTTTCTTTGGAGCCTTCACAGGTGTTAAACGGCAAGCTCAAGCTGTGCTGCACCAGCGTTGAGGCTATATCGTACCATTGTTGTTCATATCTAGGGGCGGGTTCAGCAGCGGCCTTAAAGCAGCCCGCTTCGAGATCATCCAGAAATTGATCGTAGCAAGCTTCTAGTTGTGCTGCGTCACGCAGGTCGATGTTGGCAAAATAGTTCATGATGTGTGTCGTTGTGGGAAATAAGAGTTTATGTAGCAAAATGACATCAGTTGTTAAGACTGCCAGTCCTTGAAGGACTGGCGGTCTTGGGTTTGGCTATAAGCACCGCTATTCTGCCCTGATGAGAGCTGGAAATAGCGCTGTTAGCCCCTGAAAATGACAAGGTGTGCGATGCGTGGCAGTTTAGCAACAGCTTTCAGGTAGATTCATATATAATTCGCCCACGTCATGATCAGCAACAGCGAAACATTTTATGTCTGAAAAGCCAAGTGTACTTATTGTCGAAGATAGTCAAGCTCTTGCCATTTTGTATCGGGAATACCTGCGTAGCGAGCCGATTCAGTCGAAAATCGTCGCTACCGGCACTGAAGCCTTACAACACATTGAGCAGGCACCGCCTCATGCAATGGTGCTGGATTTGGGCTTACCGGATATGGATGGTATGGACATCCTTAAACATGTGGTGGAGCACAAAATTCCCACCGCAGTGGTGGTGGTCACGGGACAGGGTTCGGTGAATATCGCCGTCGATGCGATGCGGGCGGGAGCCTTTGATTTTATTGAGAAGCCCTTTACGCCTGAACGTTTGACCATCACTTTACGCAATGCGTTGGAACGCCAGCGTATGTCGGAATTGTTAGATACCTATGAAGATGAATCACGCGAGCATTTTCATGGTTTTCTGGGCGCATCGCCAGCGATGCGTGGGGTGTATCACATTATTGACAGCGCAGCGCCCAGTAAAGCCACCGTGTTTATTACGGGGGAAAGTGGTACGGGGAAGGAGTTATGCGCTGAAGCGATTCATCAAGAAAGCGACCGTCAATCTCAGCCGTTTATTGCCATCAATTGTGCGGCGATCCCTAAAGATTTGATTGAAAGTGAAATTTTTGGTCATGTGAAAGGCGCTTTTACGGGCGCTCATGCCGCTCGACAAGGGGCGGCTGCGCGGGCGGATAAGGGCACTTTGTTTCTGGATGAAATCTGTGAAATGGATTTAGACCTGCAAACGAAGTTATTGCGCTTTATCCAAACGGGTTCTTTTCAGCCCGTGGGGGGCAGCAGTTTGCAGAAAGTGGACATTCGTTTTGTCTGTGCCACTAACCGTGATCCTTTAAAAGAGGTGGAACAAGGGCGTTTTCGTGAAGATTTATATTACCGCCTGCATGTGATTCCGATTGCTTTACCGCCGTTGCGTCAGCGCGGCGATGATATGTTATTGGTGGCGCGTCACTTTTTATATGAATACACCAAAGAGGAAAATAAGCGTTTTATCGGTTTGAACAAAAAAACTGAAGCGATTTTTCTGGATTACAATTGGCCGGGTAATGTGCGGCAATTACAAAACGTGATGCGCAATATTGTCGTGCTGAATGATGATGAATGGGTCACGCCTCAGATGTTGCCACCGCCATTAGATGATTATGCGATGGCACCTTTACAAGTGGCGGCTCTGTCTACTGAAGCCCATTTAGGCCACAGCGAGCATCCTTTGCTCATTGGCGACGATGAGCATTTAATTCGGCCTCTCGCTGATGTCGAGAAAGAAGTCATTGAACGTGCGATTGCTTTATGTGATGGCAATATTCCTAAAGCGGCGATTCATTTAGGTATCAGTGCTTCTACTATTTATCGAAAAAAACAAGCTTGGGACAATCAAGCCAAACAAACCCCATAGAGAAAAACATTATGCAAAATCTACTGGTTATTTCTGCTTTGGGGCGTGACCGTCCCGGTATTGTGGATGCGTTGTCAGAAACGGTGGCTGACTATAGTTGTAATGTGATGGAAAGCCGCATGACCGTATTAGGCGGAGAATTCGCCATTATTATGTTGGTGGCAGGCACTTGGGACACCATTGCTCGCCTGGAAAACACCTTGCCTCATGCGGGTGAAAAACTCGGTCTGACGATTACCATTAAACGCACTGAACCGCGTAGCACCGAAGAACAATTAATGAGCTACATGGTGGAAGTGGTGTCGATGGATCATCCCGGCATTGTGCGCGATATTGCTAAGTTTTTTGCCACGCGCAATATCAATATCGAAGAATTACAAACCAGCAGTTATGCCGCTGCACACACAGGCACTCCGATGTTTTCCATGAATATGACGATTAGCGTGCCGGGGGAATTATCCATTGCCACGCTACGCGGTGAGTTTATGGATATGTGCGATGCTTTGAATTTAGATGCCATGTTGGCCCCAATGAAATAGGAGACGTTGATCATGACCATAGCCATAGGGGATTTAATGCCCGATATGACCTTACCCGCCACGGGCGAACAAAACGTAAGCTTGCGTGATCTTAACGGTCAAACGGTGGTGTTATATTTTTATCCACGCGACGATACGTCAGGCTGTACGCAAGAAGGCAAAGATTTTACTGATCATTATGCGGAGTTTCAGACGTTGAAAGTACGCATTTTAGGGGTTTCACGCGACACGGTGCGCAAGCATGAAAACTTCAAAGCCAAGTATCAATTCCCGTTTGATCTATTAGCCGACACAGAAGAAACCTTGTGCGATGCCTTTGATGTGATTAAACCAAAAACCATGTTTGGTAAACCTGTGAAAGGTATTGTACGCAGCACGTTCATCTTTGATTCAAATGGCGTGTTAAAACAAGAATGGCGCAAGGTTAAAGTTGAAGGGCATGTGCAGGAAGTATTAGATGTCGTCAAGAATCTATGAGAAGACATTAGGAAAAACAGTATGAAAGAGTTATCCGATGCAGTGATTGTATTCACTATCTTCATTTTACCGATATGGCTGTTTTTGCATTATCGGTTTAAAACGGCTCAAGTAAAATACGGGGTGGCTGATGAAGATTTACAACGTTTAGATGAGTTGCAAGTCACTGCTGCACATCTGCAAGAACGGGTGCAAGCGCTGGAAAGCATTTTAGATACTAAAGTCCCTGATTGGCGGAGAAAGTCATAATGCGCCCACTCTATCGTGAACCCGACAACGGCTTGATATTTGGTGTTTGTGCAGGTATTTCAGTCTATACGGGCATTCCAGCCAACGGCGTGCGTTTATTATGGATAGGTTCTAATTTATTTTTACCCGGCACTTTTTTTATGTATTTTGTACTGGCTATTGTTTTAAGAAAAAATCCTAACAGCCATAGTCTCAAAAAGACCGATAAAGCCTTATCCAGTGTGCAACACTTAAAAGAACACACTGAACAATTAAATACTCAATTGACTCAAATCCGACAACAAGTCGTTCATTTGGAAAATTATGTTACTTCAGATGAGTTTCAATTTAAAAGAAAACTCTGGGATTTACAAAATGAAGAGCCTTAGAATAAAGCGTCTAATACTTAAAGAAGAACGTGCAAAATAGTGGCGGGGGTACATCAATACACTTTGAAGATAGATGTCTGCTACAGCATTAGCAGACATCTTTAGAGCCTATACGAAGATGGGGAATCGAAGCGAAAATTCGCTATTTTGAGGCAGGTTTTTCGGTTTTTTAAGGCGAATAGCGGGCTATTTAACGAAAAAAAGCGGAAAATCTGACCAAAAGGGCGGGTTTGCAGCCGATGATCCCGTTTTCGTATAGGCTCTTAGTTGCTTTTAAATTTTTTCTAACTGCATAGCAGGCATTAAACGGTTTAAGTTGCTGACTAATTTGATTTGCCAAGGTTGTTCTTCGCTGTAACGCACGGTGAGCACCAAACCCGCTTGATTACGAGCGGTAATAACAAATTTGGTTAAAGTATTAATGCCTGAACTATTAATAAATTCGAGTTTTTGAATATCTAATGTCAGTTTATCAACTGCTTGCACACTGGCTGTTTTAAGCAATTCTAAAATCGGTGCGTATTCTTCAGTCCCGGACAACATTAAAGAACCCTGGCACATGACTTCGCGCTGACTCTCATCAAATGCCACTTTATAATCTTCTTGGCTTAATTCCATTGTTTTTTCCTTGGGTGACTTTTAATTTAAACATCCACACAAACCATAGTGGTCACAACAGATACGGGTGTGCCACTCATATCATCATCAGTATCCAGTATTTCAAACTTCCAGGCTAAACGGGCTGAATAATCACAAATCATGCTCAAAAAACCTAAACCTGATGTATTACTATCAGGATTGAGTGCATTGGCTTCCATTTGTTCAATATAAAGATCATTAGCATCGCTGGAAATCAGCTTTTGTATATAAGCCTGGAAGTTTGCTTTATCATTCTCATTAAGACTATTGACGACATAAAAAATGAGTTGTTCTTCATGCAAATAAAAAGAAATTCGGGTTGAATATTTAGCCCCTTCATCGCTAAATTTCATCGCATTTTCTAATAACTCATTGGCAATATATTTAGCCGCATTACGACTACGAGCAGGAATGGTTTCTCCATTGCGCAACCCATCGTCGCCATCCTGTCGTCCAACAAAAAAGGTTTGTAAATAGCCGGAAATGAAATCGGCTGACAAACCTTTATTTTTCCAGCGTTGTTTTAATGGCAAAGAAGTGCTGGAGAACCCCACAATGAGATACTCCACCTCATCATTTTTCGGTTCAATGAAATTACCAAAATTTTCAGCCATAGTATTTTACCTATCATTCTGAATGTTAAAGGGTTGTACCTTTGATGCTACAGCGCTACAAAAGGCTGAATCTAATCACCGATTGGATAGTTGATTCAAAAACAGATTTAATCATCTGTTGCACATTGAGAAGAATTTATCTTTAAGTTCTTTGTTCCGTCGATAAAAATTGAGTCCTACGCAACAGACTGAAGGCTATTATTAAGGATAGTCGCCAAAAGCGCAATTATAACCACATCGCAGAGCACTCAGGCATGAGCCTTATACCTCATTTCTTGGCGAAAGCTATAGCATGGTCGCAAAAAAAGCCTCTTATCAGTATCATAACCCCTGACAACACTCAACAGAGCCTGTCACAGTAGTACAATAAAATCATAATAATAGACTTGTTCAGGCTTAAGACACCGACTGCAAAGCAGCGGATATTGGTGGTTTTTCCCGTTCACTTTCGTTCAATAGAATGACTATTCGCCTCAAATGAACGAAAAAAACCACTCAATCCCGCTGCTTTTCGCTACGGTGCTTAAAGCCTGGACAAGTCTAAATGACGACTTCTATCTGTTTTTCCCTTAACAAACAGAGATATTAAATCAAAGAGACTGGAGATAATAATGGCAGAAACACCCGATACAGGCACCACTTTAATTTCAACTGAAGAGCTAGAACTCGCCTTGCAAGCACTGGAACTGGCTCGCCGTAAATGCAACGACGACTCAATGCGGGTACAACTGAATCGAGGCATTGGAGCGCTTAAACGCGCTTTAGGCGGAGAGCCTGATGAGCCACCCACCGCCTAGTTCAATATTATCCCCGTTCGCGGGGATGTAGACGGGCTTGCAGATGATTCAAAATACTGTCTTGCACCGTCTCAATAATGTCTTCTGCGTGTGAATGATACAGGCTTAAACGGCAGCGAATGGGCGTATGCAAGGCATCACGATGATGCTCAAAATGATCCCAGGCAAACACCGGCAAATCATTCATACTGGCATCCACACAATACCAACAATGCTCTTCTAAAATGACCTCTAAATCCCGTAAACCCGTAGCAAAGCGCAACACTTTTTGCGGGGTGCGCAAGCGCAAAAAACTCAGTTTTACAGTATTGTATAAGCGTGCAGGTATCTCCACTGCACCCCATTTCATGCGTGGTACTTCTTCAAGTCTATTCATGCGTGCTCTCCTCTCAAATAGGCGACAAATTCAGCATACAATGAGAACTACAATGCAGCAAATTATCAGGACACTGACACTATGAATATTTGGGTCGATGCCGATGCCTGTCCGGTGGTCATCAAAGAGATATTATTTCGTGCGGCAGAACGCTTGCAACAACCGCTCACCTTAGTCGCCAATCAACATCTCTCCGTTCCCCCTTCACGCTACATCAAATCTTTACGAGTTGGAGCCGGCTTTGACGTGGCAGATGATGAAATCGTCAAGCGCTTACAAGCCGGAGATTTAGTCATCACCAGCGACATACCACTCGCGGCTGAAGCGGTAGAAGCCCAAGCCTATGTGCTCACCCCACGCGGCGAAGCCTTATCCGCAGACAACATCCGTGAGCGCTTAGTGATGCGAGATTTTATGGATACACTACGCAGCAGCGGCATCAACACCGACGGTCCTCCCACATTTAGTGCCGCTGATCGCAAAGCCTTTGCCGATCAACTCGACACCTTATTAACGCGCCTAATGCACGCAACGTGAGCAGCCTTCAACTAACAATCCACACCCTTTTGCGCTCTCACACCCGCTCGAAAAGCATGTTTTAAATCACTCAGTTCCGTGAGTGTGTCCGCCGCATCGCACAAAGCTTGCGGTGCAGCGCGTCCGGTGATAATGACATGCTGCATAGGCGGACGACGACGCAAATCCGCCAACACCCTCTCCATATCCAGCCACCCATATTGCAGCGGATAGGTCAACTCATCCAGCACCAACATCTGCAAGTCAGGATTACGCAACATCTCCTGCACCACCATCCAACCCTGAAGCGCAATGTCTCGATCACGCTGAAGATTTTGCGTATCCCAAGTAAAACCTTCCCCCAAAACATGCCAGACCACCTGCTCTTGCTGGCGAAAAAAACACTCCTCTCCCGTGTCTTGACTGCCCTTAATAAATTGCGCCACACCCACCCGCAAACCATGCCCCAAAGCCCGCGCCATCATGCCAAAAGCCGAACTCGATTTACCCTTACCGTTGCCCGTCAGCACCAGCAAAAGACCTTGATCGTGATCGGCGCGTGCTATCGCTGCATCCACCACTGTTTTTTTACGCTGCATTCGTTGTTGATGGCGTTGTGCCGCATGGGGTTCAGTCATTTTTTTCTCACGGTTTAAGCTTAGAGCCTATACGAAAATGGGATAATCGGCTGCAAACCCGCCCTTTTGGTCAGGTTTTCCGCTTTTTTTCGTTAAATAGCTCGCTATTCGCCTTAAAAAACCGAAAATCCTGCCTCAAAATGGCGCATTTTCGCTTCGATTCCCCATCTTCGTATAGGCTCTTAGACTCTGTTGATATTTGGGGCTGATTGAATTTTATCCTCGTTGCCATGCACCACATCATTGCCATTTAGTGAAGGAAAAAATTTTGGATTCAAGGCATTAGCATCCCCTTCTCGCAGGAGGAGGAATGAAATCAACTACTTAAGGATCACTATTTTGCTATATTTCTACTCATTAGCAATAATTTGAGTATGGAAAACTGGATAGAAAAAACCGCATTAACCAATCTAAGCACAAAGCCAAAAAATCAGAGACAGAGCAACAAGTCTCGATATGGTTAGGCAGGGAATGAGTGGCTCAAATCAAAGCAACAGCAGAGCAAAATGGCTGGGTTTCTGAGGTTGGACGCAATGCAGGCAAAGCACACTTGGGTAAGGCCATTGATAAGTTGATTAGGCTAGGCTTTGAAAAGTTGGAAGATAAAAAGTAATATTACTGGTAATAGGCGGCGCCACAGTAGAACTGAATTACATTTCAAGTTATTACTCGTTGTTTTTTAATGTTTTTTACATAAAGACCCACTAACTAAGTATCAGTCGGTCTTTTGGAGGTAACAAAAAACACATAAAAAATATGTATAAAAAATCGCGTTTTCTATACATATTTTTGTCTGTAGAACAAGTCTTGAATTCATGCTGATTATCACCTACCCTAAAAACTGATACCGCCTTTGGCAGTACGTGTTATCACCCAATCCAGATAACGCCGAACCCAAAGGCTTTAATCAATACGGTGAAAAGGAATGGTGGTAAATATCCCTTTGTCTGGCATTCTGACGACTGACGCGCAAAAAATAGTCAAATGGGCAAGCTCCAAAAACGCACGGTTTAAAGAAGCCTTAGAGATAACAGCAAATACCAAAGTCGTTAAAAGAAAAATTATTGGTTTGTGACAGATAGAGCACCTAAGCACAAGTAACTATGATAAAACTTGCCCACCCAAAGAATGACCCAAATAAAAGTTATTTAGTTATTTTTCATACACAAGAAACAAGAGAACATCAACTATTAGAGCCTTGTGAGTGCAATCATAAAAACGCTTGGCTTGGGAAAGGTTATTATTTTTGGTTAGAAGAAGAATTTGCCCGTGCTTGGGGTTTAAATTCTAAGTTGTCTAAAACAGGGGAATATTCTATATACAAAGCTTATATTGATTGTAGTTTAATTTATAATGCAGGCGATAATTATATTGGGGAAACAAAAGACTTTTCTTTGAAAAAAGATAGAATTTTAGATGCTACCTTTTCTCAAAGAGGTTATTTTTTGTTCAAAGACTATATTGAAGAAGCGATTAAGCATATAAAAAAAGTTTCAGGGCGTTCTCTTACTTTACAGGAAGTACATCGTTATCTAGCTGATAAGGTATGGCCTGAGTTAGGGATTAAAGGCATTATTTATGATGACTTACCTAAGAATCAAAAACATTCTAAAATTCCCCCTTTATTTTATAAAAAAAGAATTCAACTTGTAATATTTGACTTAGAC
>JADGEH010000213.1 GCA_016744475.1 Thiotrichales bacterium
GAAATAGACTCAGAACTCACAAAAAACACTACGATTATAATGATTTGCGATTTAGGTGGAGGTAAAGGAAAAATCACACGTCACTATTTCTTTCAGGGTTTGAAAAAATGACTCATAGCCGAAAGTGTCAATCAATTTAAAGAGCAACATCAAATTTCAGATGAACTTTATTCCGAAATGCGGGCGTATGCGGGTATCTCGAAATAGTTTTTCGGAGTTTTCAGTAACTTAATGGCAGTGAGGCTTAGAGCCTATACGAAAACGGGATAATCGGCTGCAAACCTGCCTCAAAATGGCGAATTTTCGCTTCGATTCCCTATCTTCGTATAGGTTCTTAACCCAGAAAAGCGTCTTGTGAGGTTAAGTAGGCTTGTTCTTCTGCGGTGCTCGTGCGTCCTAAAATGGCATTGCGGTGTGGAAAACGTCCAAAGCGTTGGATGATGCTTTGATGGTGTTGGGCAAAACGTACATTATCAGGCAAGCTCGCTTGTTCAAACAGTTGCACCGCTAAAGCTTGGTCTGCCAAATGCTCGCTATGCATTAAAGGCATGTATAAAAAGATAAGATGGTGTTGAGATAATTGTTGCTCAAACTGCTGTTGCAAAGCATGCTGAGTCACGCTGACAGCTTGTTGTTCGGTCTGAAAACTTTTAGCTTCACCACGAACATGTTCAAAGGATATTGATCTAGCACAATGGCTAAAGCCACACAACCTGTTGCAGTGTTTTTCCAGCCATCTAATGCACCATTGGCGGCTTCTTGCCAGAGCTTTTCAAAGCGCGTTTTAATCTCTTGATCAATCTCAGGCGTTGAATTGAACCAATGTTGGTTCATCGGTGCGCTGTACCAAAAATCTAGAATACTTTGTATCTTATCTGTCTTCATGTGCTTCTCTCTTAAAATCTCCAACGCCCTTCAATAAATCCATGTCGTCCGGCTAATGGTACGTTTTCTCGCTCGTAAGCGTCTTTATCAAACACATTGCGCACGCCAAAGGCGATATTCCAGCCTGATTTAGGCTGCGGTTTGTAGCGCAAGGTAAAATCCATCAACACATAATCTGCGGCGGGATGGGTATCGCTGGTGGTCGAGACGATGCGGCGATCCGCTGTCCAACGGAGTTGCGTGTCCAGATACCAATTCGGCATGAGCAACCAGTCGTGACGCAGATAAGCTTGATGGTGCGGATAGATTTCGATGCTTTCATTCCGATCCTGATTTTCAGCCTCAGCCCAGGCGTAGTTAAACAGCAGTGCCGCACGCGGGCTGAGTTTCCAGCGTAATTCAAATTCTGTCCCGAAGCCGCGCCAGCGATTGGCATTATTCGCAATCGCCACATTATTAGCACTATCCAGAAAATCAATTTTGTCGCGTGCTCGGTAATAAAACAGGTTAAAAGCCAGATGTAGTGTGCTGGAGGCTTGCCAATCCAACGCTAATTCCCCTGTATCGACGATTTCTGGCTGAAGATCAGGATTGCCTTGAATAAAACGGTTGTTATTCATGTACAACTCGCGGTACGACGGCGCACGAAAAGCGCGACCATATAGCAACTTACCCGTTAGGTTTTGGCTGGCTTGCCAGACTAAGGCGAGACGTGGATTAAAGGTGCTGCCCACATCGCTGTAATGGTCATAACGCAAACCGCTGGTGAGTTCCCAAGTATCGGCTAAACGCCAAGTGTCCTGCGCAAATAGATAATAATTATCGCGTTGGGTTTCAGGCAAAAAGGCAGCGGGAGAATCACTGAGTTCTTGCACCGGACTGCCTGGCAATATCATTTGTCCATTGCGGTCAATCCCTTGATTGCTACGTGATTGCACTTCGCTCATATCCGCCTGCATAAAGCCCGCACCAAAACGCCATAAATGCCGTTCAACACCGCTGTATAAACTGTTGAATTCAAAGCGGCTATGACGTTCACGTAAAGCCGTGTCGATGACCACGCCAGCGGGATATAGCGTCTCTAAACCGGGATAAAACAAATTGAAATACAGCTTAAAGCGATTTTCTTGTACGCTGGCACGCGCAGTGATGTCCCAATCGGGATGTCCGTCACTGTTGTTATAGCTTAAATCGACTTCTAAACGGGCTTCATCTAAATGGCTGGACGGATCATAAAGACCCAGTAAATCCACCCCGCCGTGGCCTAAATCTTCACGGGTTTGATAAGCCGTGCGCAACTGCCAGCGTTGATAGCGCACATCACTGCGCAAGCTGATGCCTTGCGCACGTAAATCGAGTAAAGGTGGTAGTGCAGCTTGTTGTGCGGGTCGTTCAAAAGGAGCCTCCTGTCCATCCGTGCGGAAATAATCCAGGCTGAAGGCCATCTCCCAATCACCTTCTTGCTGTCCGTGCAAAGCCCAGACTTGCTGCGTATCAAAACCGCCTACGCGCACGCCTAATTCGCTGCCTTCTAAGCCGTCAGCCGTTTTAGTGATAATGTCGATGACACCCGCAAACGCATCCGCGCCATACAAAGCCGAACCAGGGCCGCGAATCACTTCAATCCGGGCAATGTTTTGCACCGGAATTTGCACCCAAGCCAAACCTGGCGCACCGTTTTCCAGGCTTTTCACGGGTAAGCCATTGATCATCATCAAGACTTCAGGATTGCCGGGGGTATACATGCCGCGCATCACATAAATCGGCATATAGGTCGAAGGCGAATACTGCACATGCAATCCAGGTACAGCTCGCAAAGCCTCATCTAAAGTGCGTGCGCCCATCGCTTCAATGTCTTGGGCGGTAATGACTGTGCCGACAGCGGGGCTGCGGCTGACACTTTGCTCAAAACCGCTGGCAGCACGCATGGAACGTTTTTCTATCAAGCCATCAAACACATCAAAAGTGTCATCCAGGGTCACTTCTAATTCAGGCAACTGGGCTAAATCCAAGCTTTTAATGTATTCCACTGCCAATTGATCTTCGCTGATGGCGAATACGCCACTGCTCACACACAATGCGGCACATAGGAAAAAGTATTTCATGGTCTTTCCCCTTTTTTTACTAAACGTGCAATGCGTAGCAGATTGGCATTGGGCTCTAAGCCTAACTCGCGTACCTGCTGTAAGTTAAGCATAAAACGCACATTATGACCTTGGGTGAAAAACTGAATATTGCCCTCTTGCGAAATAAAGCTATCCATGTCGCTCACCGTCAAAATAGGACGGTGGCGCACCCGTTTTAACACCGCACTTAAGCGGGGTTGCTCTGAGCGGCTGATAAATAAAGTGTGACAATCTTGGAGATGATCAGCGAGAAAGGTGTAACGCAATTCAATCCGCCGCCCGCGAATTTTCTCTTCTGCGACCGCCGCATCCAAAGCTTGGCGAAAAGGATGTTCACCCAGCACGCACAAGCGGAAAGGGTCATTTCTTCCTGCAAACGCCTGCTCAGGCCAACGAATAAATTTGCCGTAATGCAGCAAAAACACCGCTTTGAGTTGATATTCTTTTAATGCGGGAGGCGCGGCTGAAGCCGTGTGGCTCAGCCACAGCAGACCTAAGCAAAGCAGGCCGCAGCGGCATAAGATTTTTATCGTCATGGGTTTTACTTTATGGTGATAATAGACTTGTCCGGGTTTAAACGTCGTAGCGAAAAGCAGCGGGATTGAGTGGCTTTTTTCGTTCATTTGAGGCGAATAGTCATTCTATTTAACGAAAAGGAACGGGAAAAGCCGCCCATATCCGCTGTTTTGCAGTCGATGTTTTAAACCCGGACAAGTCTAATAAAAGGTCAGTTTTCCATTGCGCCGTTTGCGTTGTTTTTAGAGGCTTAAAATGGATAACTGGACATGTTATTTCGTTATATCAGCTTCGCTTGGCGCTTGTATTTCAAAATCCTCTTCTATAGACAACATGAATCATTTATACGACTCAAGCTATCCGCTTTAAGCCCTTAAAAGACAACGCAAACGGCGCAAGAGGCGCAAAAGAACACCCGCGTTTTCAAACGATGTTTACCTCGTTCCCATGCGCCGTATCATGGCCCTTCAGTGAAGCCCCAAAGGGGCGTCATATTTATAGCCTAGGGCCACGCCCTAGGTTAAACGGAGAAGGGGCTTAGCCCTGAAAGGGCGACATAAAATGCCATGCCATCTTGTTATTGCGCCCTTTCAGGGCTGGGTGGGTCTTATCGACCGAACCCAGGGCGTTGCCCTGGGCTATAGGGATGCCGCCCCGTTGGGGCTAAAAACCCTTTAACCCGTTCCCATGCGCCGCATGGGAACGAGTAAAACATCGTTTTGAAACGCTGGCGTTCTTTGCGTCTCTAGCGCCTCTTGCGCCGTTTGCGTGGCCTTTTAAACCGGATTA
>JADGEH010000214.1 GCA_016744475.1 Thiotrichales bacterium
TATTAAAACAAACCTTTTTTTCTTAAAGATTGCATAAAATGACAAGCTTTATATAGCATTAAATCTTCCCTTTCTATATTTAGAGCTAAAATTTTATACATGCACCACTAAAGACTTTACATTTGTTTTTGTATTTATATTTTTATATTGAAAACAATATTTTAAATGCTTTCATGGGGTTTTCCATGTTGTAATATTTTGCAATAAATCACACTTTCTTGTATTTTTCATCTAAAGTCTGCATGAAATGGCTATGCTTTCAAGCCAGCCCTTCTGTCCAAAAAGTCAGCCACCACAATTTTGACATTGATCTATACGAGGTTATGAATGGGATACTTTGAAGATGGAACAAAGCCGTCTAAATGAGGTATCTAGGAGCATTTTTTTCAGATATGGAGCACAGAGGTGAGGATGGTTGTCAGTCTAGTTCATCGAAATGAAACAAGGTGTTACGATCATCCACGTAACATATATAGGGAACATAAATCAGTTGTGCGACAGACCTGGCAGGTTTCCAAAACCTGTCAGGTCTTGATCACGATGCTCCAGTACAACTGAAATATTATCTCTATAGACTGAGTGAAATGCATCGAGCATCAAATGATTGAGAAGGGATAGGGGCATGGCAGCGATAGATCGCATCAACATAGGTTCACTATCTATCACTCACTCTAAAAATAGCTTATTTTTTGTTTAATAAACTCGATACACTATGTATCTGTCATTTTTTGAAACAAATCCCCGCAATTTCGACATTCATCAGCTAAAGGTTGCATAAAATGACAAGATTCACACATCACTAAATCTTCCCATTCTGTATTTAATTGTCCCAATTCTTCTTGCTCAAAAAGTTGAATACCGCAATTTTGACATTCATGTATGCGTGGTTGGTAATAGCCACATTCAGGACATTCACTCAAATCATCCCAACTGCTATCTAAGGCATCCTGACTATCTTCGTCATTCTCTTGTTCTTGTATATAACAAGCCAAGCCAGCTTGTTCTAGCACCGTTTGATAGTGTTGAGCGCTATGCAGATCAGTGAGTTTTTTTAATATTTTGGATTGCGTTAACAGAGGTAGAATCTGTTCTTCACTGGCATTAAATAGTGCAGCTACTTGGCGGCGCACCAGAGTTTCATCTTGCTGTTCAGCAATACCGGTGCTGATGACGTGATATACGGGCATATTTAATCTCATTTCAGGGGGTGTAATAAAGTCTCACTTGCGCTAAATCTTCAGCGGTATCAACACCCTGACCAGGAGGCTCCGCAGCCTGGGCGACATAAATTGAATACCCTTGATATAGCACACGCAATTGCTCTAGGGCTTCGTCAGTTTCTAGGGGAGCCATAGGGAGTTGTGTTAATTTTTGTAAGAAATCGGCACGATAAGCATACAAGCCAATGTGTCGGAAATGTCCATTGTGGCTGATTAAAGGTGTGTTTGCGGCAAAATTCTCACGTCCCCACGGAACCGGTGCTCGACTAAAATACAGCGCAAATCCTGCTTGGTTACACACCACTTTCACCACATTTGGATTAAAAATCTGTGTTTCATCTTGAATGGCTTCGCATAAGGTGGCGACTGCTGCCTGCGGATGTTGAGCGAGAGCCTGAGCCACTTGTTGAATTAAAACCGGAGGAAGACAGGGTTCATCCCCTTGCATGTTAACGATGATGGCATCATCGGGCAGTTGACATTGACGCGCTACTTCAGCAATGCGGTCAGTTCCTGAAACATGCTCTGCGGAAGTGAGGTAAACATCAGCATCAAAGGCTTTTGCGGCTGTTTCGATACGCGCATCATCCGTGGCAATCATGACTCGCTGAGCACCGCTGGCCTGCGCACGTTCAAATACATGCTGTAACATCGGCTTGCCAGCAATCTCTAGCAGCGGTTTTCCCGGTAAACGAGTAGACGCATAACGAGCGGGAATAATGACGTAAAACGGATTCGATGGCTTTAGCATGACTTCCACTGTTCAACTTCTTCTAAGCTTAAATGTCGCGCCTCATCTTCTAGCATGACAGGAATTTGATCGCGTATAGGATAAGCGAGGCGCGAACCTAGACTCAGCAACTCTTGTTGCTTTTTGTCATACAACAGTGGCCCTTTACACACGGGGCAGACCAATATATCCAATAATTTTTTATCCATCATTCATGTCCTTTATGACAAAAAAATACCGTCGCAAATGACTTTGACGGTGATGTTGATAGACACTGATATGAGTGGCTATTCTATTAATTACTTGAACCATGATATTTGAACATAACAGAGTGAACCCTGGTCAGCGATAAAAAACAACACAAAAGGCGCAAAAGACACAAACGGCACCAGCGTTTTACTCCGTTTGTATCTTTCGTGTCGCAAGTATTTATTTTATTGAACTCACAGGTTTCGACCATCTAAGTTCATCAAAATATCGTGTATTGAATTCAATCATTGTGTCAAACGTCGTTTCAATTGCTCAGCAAAATTGACAGGTAAATGCGCTTCAATAGGCACCGCCCAATGACGTTCATCTGCAAAACCTAAGCATTTTACTGCATCTTTCTCGGTCATTAACACGGGATAATCGTCATTGAAATAGATGTCTTGACGTTGAAAAGGATAATGATCGGGATAGGAATGCTCAATCAAGTGCAATCCAGCATCTTTTAAGCGCATAAAAAAACGCGGCGGATGTCCTATGCCAGCAATAGCATGTACGGTCTTGCCGCGTAAAGCCGATAACTCTTGCGTTTTTCGCACCAGCGATAAAGAGCGTAACGACCCTATAGGATATTGCATGGAAAATTCTCCTTCCATGGCAGCGCCTTTGGCGACTTGAAAATCAACCGATGCCAAACGACTTAAAGGCTCACGTAAAGGGCCTGCGGGTAAGCAACGACGATTACCATAACGCCGAATATCATCCACCATAGTGATTTCAATATCTCGTTGCAAAGCATAATGCTGCAATCCATCATCGCTCACAATAATATTACAATCAAAGGTTTGCAATAATGTTTGCACCGCTTCTACACGCTTAGGAGAGACCACCACAGGACAATGACAACGCCGTGCTAACAAGACTGATTCATCTCCCACACGGAAAGGATTGCTATTGACTTTCACCACTTGCGGCCAAGTTTTCGCTTGCCCTCCATAGCCTCGACTCACCACGCCGGGTTTATAGCCTTGTTCTCGCAACCAATTGACCAACCAAATCACCATAGGCGTTTTGCCCGTGCCTCCCACACTAATATTACCGACAACAATCACCGGCACGGGAATATCAGACACTGACAGCCAACCCCTTTGATAAGCTTGGCGGCGTAAACGAGCAACGCTGCAATACAGCCATGACAAGGGCGTGAGGGCTAAAGATAAAGGATGATTGTTATACCAAATATTTTCGATGGACATTGAATCTTAGAGTGGTCAACTTTTTTTAAAAGACATAGAAGTGTGGGCATGACATAAAGCCACCGCTAAGGCATCAGCGGCATCTGCTTGGGGCGTGCCAGGCAGTTTAAGCAGCACACGCACCATGTGTTGTACCTGAGTTTTATCCGCATGTCCATGTCCCACCACGGCTTGTTTGATTTCATTGGGTGCATATTCGTAAACATTCAACCCCGCATGAGTCGCCGCCACTATCGCCGCCCCTCGTGCTTGACCGAGTTTTAATGCAGCATCGGCATTACGATGCATAAACACTTTTTCAATCGCCAAAGTATCCGGCTGAAATTCTTTGATTAATTGCGTCAAGCTTTGAAATATTTCTTGTAATCGTGCCGCCATCTCGCCGCCGCCTGTGCGGATACAACCACTGCTCACATAATGGTGCTGACGATGGTCGATGTGAATCACCCCAAACCCTGTTATCCGAGAACCAGGATCAATCCCTAGTAAACATTGCATACACTTATCACCCCTATCTCTGAATCTGACATCACTCAATACAATACCGCACACGCTAAAAAACAAATACCACAGGGCATGTCTTTAAATAGATGGGGGGGATTTTTGAGATATTGCCATTCACTTAAGCCTGGGAGTGGCTAAGCTGGAGCTTATTCCAGATATTACAGTCATTAAGCGAAGTCCCAAAGGGGCACAATATTTATAGCCTAGGGCAACGCCCTAGGTTAAACGGAGAGCAGAGATTCAGCCCTGAAAGGGCGACATAAAACGCCATACCGCCTTTTATTGCGCCCTTCACTCGTTCCCAAGTGCCGAGGCTGTAAAAGAACTCCCTCCAAGTTATCCTATACACTCATCATAATATTTTGCAAAAGGTAAACAAAGCCGATGTCCTCA
>JADGEH010000215.1 GCA_016744475.1 Thiotrichales bacterium
ATTCCCATGTAGCACATCACTACCATTCAGTGAAGCCCATTAGCATGGCAAGCAGTTGATGTTATTCCCCCTCCTCGAAGGAGGGAAGGCTGATACGTTGAATTCAAAGCCTTTTTTCTTCAGTGAATGGCGGTGATGCGTCGCATGAAAACGAGTTAAAAAAAGGATGCTCAATGACGGGAGGATATAGACATCCTAACTGAGTTGTCGGAGTGTCAAGCCGTAGCTTGATACTGCCAAGCTACGGCTTGACACTCCAGTCATACGACTGATTTAGCAAACATAGTTGTATGCGAAGGATACTAGCGCTAAACGTTCGCATTCTTTTACGCCTCTTGCCCCCCGCTTATTTGCGGCTGCGGCAAGCGATGGTGGCTGTGGTAATGCGTTTACCAGAACAGCGCTTGGTCTTGGTGCCCAAACACCATTGTTTACGTTTTTTCCAATAGCTAATCGTGCGCTGACCTGAATCAGAACAACGCACGGTATAGGTTTTATACTCTTCTCCACTCCACGTCTTATTCTTTTTACAGTAAGCAATATTGGTCGGCGTGCAGCCTTTACCGGTTTTATCCTCAGCGGCTATCGCATAGCCTCCACCCATTAAAAATAGACTGGTACAGACCAGTAGCAGGATTTTTTTCCACATGAGACAAACTCCATTTTGTACAACCAAGAAAGGATCAGTAAATAGATATATTGGCAGATAGACAGGCAACAACAATGCCTGTAAACATTAAGGGGTGGGCGTTTTAGATATTTTAAGTATAGAATACCCGACCTTTTTTGTCTGCGCTTTTAATCGCGCAGTGTGAGAATAAACCCTAATAGAATCCTGGTATTAGCTCTTATGTCTAAGTATCAAGCGGCGCAAATTGAAGTTTTAAGTGGTCTCGATCCCGTGCGAAAACGGCCCGGTATGTATACCGACACCACCCGCCCTAACCACCTGGCTCAAGAAGTCATTGACAATAGTGTGGATGAGGCATTGGCGGGACACGCCAAAAGTATTGAAGTCACCTTGCACAAGGATCAATCCCTCTCAGTCACCGATGATGGGCGCGGAATGCCTGTGGATATTCACCCTGAAGAAGGGGTCAGCGGTGTAGAACTGATTTTGACGCGCCTCCACGCGGGCGCTAAATTTTCGGATAAAAGTTATAAATTCTCCGGCGGTTTGCACGGCGTGGGGATTTCCGTGGTCAACGCCTTATCCACTCGTTTAGAAGTGCAAGTCAAACGCGAGGGACAAGTATGGCAGATTCATTTTGAAAACGGTCACAAAGCCTCAGAACTAAAGCCCATCGGCACCGCAGGCAAACGCAATACAGGCACTACCGTGCATTTTTGGCCCGATGCCAGTTTTTTTGATAGCCCACAATTTTACATCCCTAAATTGGTGCAAACTTTACGCGCTAAAGCCGTGTTATGTCCGGGGCTAACGATTCGTTTATTTGATGAAAACAGCGATGAAGCCTGCGAATGGCATTATGAAGACGGTTTAATGAGCTATTTGCAAAGCCATTTAGCAGATTGCGAATATTTACCGGAGCGCCCTTTTCTAGGACATTTTGAAGGCACCACGGAAATGGCGGATTGGGCTTTAGTGTGGTTGCTCGATGATACGGACATTATCGGCGAAAGTTATGTCAACCTCATCCCCACTTCACAAGGCGGCACCCATGTGAACGGCTTGCGTAGTGGCTTATTAGAAGCCATCCGCGAGTTTTGTGATTATCGCAATTTGTTGCCACGCGGCGTGAAACTCGCCCCTGATGATGTGTGGGCCAATTGCGCTTATGTGCTGTCGATTAAAATGACCGACCCGCAGTTTTCTGGGCAAACCAAAGAGCGCTTATCTTCCCGTTCAGTCGCCAGTTTTGTGTCCGGCGTGGTACGTGATGCCTTGAGTTTGTGGTTGAACCAGCATTCAGAAACCGGCGAGAAAATCGCCGAAAACATCATTAATCGCGCACAAAAACGCCTCAAAGCCGATAAAAAAGTGGTGCGCAAAAAAGCCGCAGCCGGGCCCGCTTTACCCGGCAAATTAGCCGATTGTACGTTGCAAGATTTTACCCGCACGGAGTTGTTTTTAGTCGAAGGCGATTCTGCAGGCGGTTCGGCTAAACAAGCCCGTGACAAAACCTTCCAAGCCATCATGCCGTTGCGCGGCAAAATCTTAAATACTTGGGAAGTCTCCCCGTCGCAAGTCTTGGCCTCGCAAGAAGTCCACGACATAGCAGTGGCGGTCGGTGTTGACCCTGGCTGCGAAACACTGAATGAATTGCGCTACGGCAAAATTTGTATTCTGGCGGATGCGGATTCCGACGGGGCACACATCGCCACCTTGCTCTGCGCTTTATTTGTCAAACACTTCCCCGCCTTGGTCAAAGCCGGACACGTCTTTGTCGCCATGCCGCCGTTATATCGGATTGATGTCGGCAACGATGTGTATTACGCCTTGAATGAAGAAGAACGCGAAGGTGTGCTCAATCGGATTGCCGCAGAACGCAAAAAAGGCAAAGTGAATGTGCAACGTTTCAAAGGTTTAGGCGAAATGAACCCATTGCAATTGCGGGAAACAACGATGAACCCAGATACCCGCCGCTTGGTGCAATTGTTAATGGATGAGCCTGAAGAAACACAAAAAATGATGGATATGCTGCTGGCGAAAAAACGTGCTTCAGATCGTAAAAGCTGGTTGGAAAGTAAGGGGAATTTAGCCGTCATGTAACTTGGGTGAGGCGCGTTTGTTTGCGCCGTCACCCAACATAGCTAATAGATGCTTATTTATAACCCCGCCAGCACCCGCTCTGCGGCATCCAGCGTAGCTTGAATATCAGCCTCAGTGTGTGCACTAGAAACAAATCCGGCTTCATAGGCCGATGGTGCGAGATACACGCCTTCATCTAACATGCCATGGAAGAAGCGCTGAAATTGCTCTACATTGCATTGCGTGGCTTGAGCAAAATGAGTCACCGTGTCTTGGGTGAAAAATAAGCCGAACATGCCGCCGACTTGATGACTGCTCATGGCAATCTTTGCCGCTTGGGCACGCTCTAAAATGCCCTCCACCAATTGAGCGGTTTTTTGGCTTAAATCTTCATAAAAATGCGGTTGTGATACCAATTTTAAAGTGGCTAAACCCGCCGCCATAGCGACAGGATTGCCCGATAAAGTGCCTGCTTGATACACCGGGCCTAGCGGTGCGATGTGTTGCATCACTTCAGCTTTGCCGCCAAAAGCACCGACGGGCATACCGCCGCCCATCACTTTGCCCAAAGTAGTGAGGTCTGGCGTGATGCCATAATGTCCTTGCGCCCCGCCAAGAGCGACACGAAAACCCGTCATGACTTCATCAAAAATCAACACGCTGCCGTGCTCGTCACACACCGTTCGCAAGCCTTCGAGAAAACCCGGCACAGGCGGAATACAGTTCATGTTACCCGCCACAGGCTCGACGATAATGCAGGCGATTTGATCGCCGATGTCAGCAAAGAGTTGTTTAACGGGTTCAATATCGTTGTAGGTTAAAGTGAGGGTGTGCTCAGCCAGCGACGCAGGTACGCCTGGAGAATTGGGCACGCCTAAAGTTAAAGCACCAGACCCGGCTTTGACCAATAAAGAGTCTGAATGTCCGTGGTAACAGCCTTCAAATTTGAGGATTTTGTCGCGTCCAGTCACCCCACGGGCTAAGCGAATCGCACTCATAGTCGCTTCTGTTCCAGAATTCACCATGCGCACTAAATCCATAGACGGGACTAATTCACATAAGCGTTGTGCCAGTTGGGTTTCAATCACGGTGGGTGCGCCGTAGCTCAGTCCGGCGGCTACGCTGTCTTGCACGGTTTTCACGATGTCTGGATGCGCATGGCCTGCAATCATCGGCCCCCAAGAACCGACATAATCAATGTAGGCATTGTCGTCCACATCATATAAACGCGCACCTTGCGCACGGGCGATAAAGACGGGTTCGCCACCAACGCCGCGAAACGCCCGCACGGGAGAATTCACACCGCCAGGAATGTGCTTTTGTGCAGCGCAAAATTGGTCGTGGGACTGAGCATGGGTTAAGGACATAAAAACTCCTGTGAGGTATTTGTATGAGGTTTTGTTGAGATTTGGCGGCGGGCGGCTTTTACCCTTGTTCCTATGCGCCGTATCACTATCATTCAGTGAATCCCCAAAGGGGCGGCCATCTATAGGGACAATAAATCAGTGATACGCCCACCTATCAGTTCTTAACTGACGATGATCCAGTACCACTGAAATATGATTCCTCTATCGGTACTGAGCGCAAC
>JADGEH010000084.1 GCA_016744475.1 Thiotrichales bacterium
ATTGAATAAAATGAGCTCTTTTTCTTACTGAAAAAACAGGATGTTTTTTATATATTTGATCTAAGGTTATGTATTCTCATTCTGTTAAAGGGTTTGCAAATAACATAACCACTTTTCCTCTTTCATTTGAATGTTAAGATATATATGGTTGGCTACTTATAGGCCATTATCGTTTGATAATCTTGCCTGTTTCAACAAAGGCTAGAGGGGTTTTGGGAAAGTCTTTGAGGGTTAAGCTCTTCAGCATTTTGAAGGCGCGGTGTTTGGGGTCTAATGTCACACCGCCACGGCCTAGTTGCTGAATTGAAGTGACCTTGGCGTTTTGAAAACGTCCTTGTTTATCTACATTGACATTAATCAGCGGTGCAATACCATTGGCACCGCGTAAATTAAACCGTCCGTAAGTGCAAAAATTGCCCAAGCTATAAGCAATAAAGCGATCTTTATAGAGTTCTACGGCACGGGTGACATGCGGCCCATGACCAAAAATAATATCCGCACCCGCATCAATCATGGCATGTGCAAATTTGTAAACGTTGCCGCGATTTTCTCCATAAAATTTCTCGGTTTTGCGTGTGACATGTTGGTATTTAGCGCCTTCTGCACCGCCATGAAAAGACACGATCACGATGTCGGTTTTTTTCGCTAAATCACGCACGATGTGTTGGGCTTTTTTGATATTGCGTAAATCAAGTGTGCCGCGATTCGGTGCGAATGCGGTAAACCCGTAAGTTATCCCGTCTTTGCTAAAGACTGCGGTGGGTTGGGTGATTTGTCCTGCGGCTTCAATCCCTTGTTTTTGCAAAAAAGCTAAGGTGTTTTTACGTCCTGTGTTGCCAAAGTCGCCGAGATGGTTATTGGCCACGCTGAGCACGTCAAATCCTACGGATTTAAGCTGTGTGGCATATTTTTCTGGGGTGCGGAAGGCATAGCATTTTTTCGGGTCGCTACAGCGTTTTACTGATCCACCTTTATTCAACACGGTACCTTCTAGGTTGCCAAAGGTCACATCGGCATTGCGTAGAATATGAGCCACGGGTGCCAGTAAAGATTTGCCTTCATTGGGCGGCAAATAGTGAGCCGAGGGATAATTGGTGCCTAACATGATGTCGCCCACGCCAATAATATTAACCGCGTGAGCGGCCGTTGCGTTGAATAATAATTGACACAGTAATCCTGCTTTTAATAAAAAGAGTTTATTCATAAACACCTGCCAGTTGTGTATCGGTTGAAAGTTGTGCGAATAATGCGCGTGATTTTTTCAGAAAATCGACTTTTTGCATCAATGTAATGGTCGTGGCTTGGGGCAATTTTATGCGTAGGGGGTCTTGGGGTTCATCGTCTACCCAAACTTCATAATGTAGATGAGAACCGGTGCTCAAACCGCTACTGCCCACATAACCAATGATTTGTCCTTGTTTGATCGTATCACCTTGTTTAAAGCCTTTGCCATAACGGGACATGTGCGCGTATAGGGTTTGGTATTTTGAGCTGTGTTGAATGATGATGGTGCGTCCATAGCCACCATGCCAACCACGGTGTTTTACCACGCCTTTGGCGGTCGCATGAATCGGTGTGCCCCAACCTGCGCCATAATCTACGCCGAGGTGAGGACGTACAATACGTAAAATGGGATGACGGCGAGAACGGTTGAAATAAGAAGTGACACGCGCTCCTTTTACTGGTGCTCGTAAAAAAGCGGGGTACAAACTGCGTCCTTGGGGCGTGTAATAATTCGTGCGGCCTTCTTTATCGGTGTAACGTGCCGCGAGATAATGGCGTTGTTGATGTCCTAATGCTACGGCTAATACATGTTTAACTCTGACCAATTCATCTTGATAAAAATAGCCTTCAAACAACACCTGCAAATGATCTCCCACTTGTAATGCTTGTTTTCTTAAATCTAATTCTTCATGAAAAATATCCACCACCTGTGCGACTAATTCTGAACTGAGTTCTAGTGGCTGTGCCATTTTTTCTAAGGTGCCGGATTCTGAGATTTTCAGACTAATGAGTTCTGCCTGTTTTTCTAGTGTGAAACCTAAAGCTTGATTATGTTGCGTGACAATAAAACCGTCTTCTCCGGTAAAAGCAATATGCAGTGTTTTGTGCTCAGGACGTTTGAATTGTAAAGTGAGAATATGTCCACTAGCATCCGCATGCATGAACAATTTTTGTCCAATATCCAAGGATTTAAGGACATTGACTTTGCGACCCAGTTTTAAAATCCGATGTAAATCCCCAATGCTTAAATGATGACGTTTGAAAATTCGAGATAAATTGTCCCCACGTTTCACTGTAGCAAATATTTTGTTTTCATTTTCGGCTTCAGTTTTTTCTTGAATAAGCACCTTAGAAATTTGAATCTGTTTTTCTTGTATAACAATGGGCGTGTGTTTTACGAGCGCCATGTTCGGCGGTGTTGTAGCTGTCACCTTATCTTGTTTTTCTATGGATAAGGGCTTAAAGGCGACAGGCTGCATTTTGGGTGAAACAAGTTCAACAGATTGAACCACTGAAATAGAGGGAGGGATTTCTTGAGAGGGTTGAGGCTTAGCAATAGGTTGAACGGTTACATGGGCTATTTCTGGGGAAGCTAGTTGTATAGCGACAGGTTCATCTATCACTGGTTTTATAGGCAAAATAGGCAGTACATCTTGCAAACTTTTCAATTTCAAGCGAGCCATGTGTTGTTTAGATTCATTTATTTGAAATAATTGTTGGAGTGAATCTAAGGACACCACAGAAGCAATGCTTTTATCTAAAGGAATGGAACTGGCGACACCGATAGCAACAAGGCTCGCAAACAACACGCCTAAGCGTGGATAGGGCATGGCGGATTGATGTTTGATCACGAAGCCGCTATCAGAAGCTTCGAGATAACGCACGGATTTAATCGCAACGGCTTGAGGTTTATATCCGAAAAGACGGAGCACCCGGCTGAAACGGCGAGAACGAGGGGGAGTCGCAGAAGAAGGTTTCAGGGGTTTGACGGGTTGGTAGTGATATTTTGTAATGCGTTTGCGTGTCATAGGTGGCACTGCCATCTATGGATGGCTAATAATAGTTTGCAGAAAACCTGGTTTACTGATGTTACGCATTTACGCTTAATTAAATAGTGTGCGTCACCAGTCTTATTTAAATATTTTACAGCATATTTAATGATTTACTAAAGATTTTTAGAAATCAGGTTAGTTTACAAACTGTTACAATAGGCATCACAAAGCTGCTGATGAAATGTTTATAATATATGTTGTATCAGTGATTTAGACACTTTTTCCCGAAGCTAAAACAGCGAGGCGAGTTTCCAGACGTTCAACGGCTTTTTTCTCGCGTTCTAAAGCACCTTCTGTTTTGATCATGCGTGTACGTAAAGTTTGAGCTTCTGATTTATATAAAGATAATTCTTGCTCAATTTTTTTCATGGCTTCTCGATGTGAAAATTCTTGTGTTTCCACTTGAGTTTGCAATAGTGCATATTTTTTTTCTAATTCAAATCGGCCTTTTTGCTCTGTTTCTAAGATGTCGCGTGTCGTATTTAACTCTCCCTTGACCTCTTGCACAGTTTGTTCAGATTTTTTAAGTGCAATGCGGTTTTCTTCCAAAGCAGCCGTTGCTGATGTAGCCTGTGCTTGTATGCTTTTAAACGTATGTTGAATGGCATCATGCTCATCCAATAAATGCTGATATTGTTCTTGCAGCCGCTCTTTTTGTTTAATGTTAGTGGCTAAATCTTCTTTCAATTTTTGTGCGTTTTGTTCATCTAATTTTGTTTGACGAACGATTTCATCTAAGCGCCGATTTTGATAATCAAGATTTTCTTTAGTCCGCGCTAATTCTTCAGTTAAGCGTTTAACATCATGTTCTTGAGAGAGAATCTTTTCTTCTAAACGTTCAGTATGCGTTTGTTCATTACTTAATTCACCTGTGCGCCGTTCAAAATCCACCTTTAAAGATTTATATTCACGGCCTTTTAAGTCTAGACTTTGTTTTAATTCTGCTATTGATTTTTTTAGATAATCAATGCTATCTAAAGCGGTTTGGTGTTTGGTTAACAGCTCGGTTTCTTTATGATGATAGATTTCTTTTATTTTCTCTATATCTTCTTGAACAATACGATGTGCCACTTGCCAAATAGCTGACATGGCATCAGAACCAATTTGATGAATTTCTTCAGGCAATTCCATTTTCCTGAGTTCCTCTGAGGTAAAAATCATTAGTTTTTGCGAAGGCATTTTATGGTGGCTCGTGATGAAAGAAAGGTTTTATTATCTATTGATAGTCGTGTCCATCATGATCAAAAAAGTAAATTATTCTATGAACAATGATGGATAAGATGGGCTGCAAATCTATTAACCAAAATTAATTTTAGCTTCCAAATTGGTTCTGGAGTCAGCATTAATGAGCGCTTCTTCTAATGTCACGCGACCTTCTTTATACAAATCAAATAATGCAGTATCAAAGGTTTTCATGCCTTTAGTTCCACTACTATCCATTGCATCTTTCACTTCTTCAAGATTACCTTTAAGAATCAGGCTGGCAATATGAGGGGTATTGATCATGACTTCAATAGCCGCACAGCGTTTGCCACGGACATCAGGAATTAGACGTTGCGACATCACCGAACGTAAATTCAAGGATAAATCCATAAATAATTGTTTATGCTGAGTGGTCGGGAACATGTTGATAACACGTTCCATCGCTTGGTTGGCATTATTGGCGTGCATGGTTGAAATGGCTAAATGCCCGGTATTAGCCAGTTCAAGTCCCGCTTCCATGGTTTCTTGATCGCGAATCTCACCAATTAAAATCACATCAGGCGCTTCACGCAAAGAGGCTTTTAGTGCTTTTGCATAAGAGTCTGTATCTGTGCCTACTTCACGTTGATTAACAATGCATTTATGGTGAGGATGATAAAATTCAACCGGGTCTTCAATGGTTAAAATATGATCGCTAGAATTACGATTACGAAAATCGACCATCGCGGCTAAAGTGGTTGATTTACCCGATCCAGTACCGCCCACCATCAGAATCAAACCGCGTTTACTCATAATGAGTTCAGTTAATATTGAAGGTAGATTTAAATCCTGTGCGGTGGGAATTTTAGAAGGAATTAAACGTAATACCATACCCACATGACCTTTTTGACAAAAGGCATTCACTCGAAAGCGTCCACTGTTGTCATCCATCGCAATCGCAAAGTCCAAATCGCAAGTTTTTTCAAACGTTTCGATTTGTTCTTCATTCATAATGCCATAGGCAGCTGATTTTGTGAGTTCTGGGGTTAGAATGTTTTTTCCAACGGATTTGGCTTTACCTTCTAATTTAACTTTTACAGGGATACCCACTGTAAAAAATAAATCAGAGGCACCTTTTTCAATAACAAATCTTAAGTATGGCGTAATATCCATGAGCGTTTAGCGTACTGAGGTGTCTTCTGGGTCTTCTTGAAAACCAATGTGATCCAAACCGGCTAAAGGATCACGACCTTTTGCTTCTTTACCTTCCAATTTAATTCTCAAACGCAATTCATTCACTGAGTCGGCATTGGATAATGCAGTTTCTAAATCAATTTTCCCTGATTCATACAGCTCAAAGAAATGTTGATCAAAAGTTTGCATCCCTTCTTCGCGGGATTTTGCCATAATCGGCTTAATACCTCCCACATCTTGATTAATAACTAACTCTGCAATCAAGGGGGAATTGAGTAGAATTTCAATGGCGGCTGCACGTCCGCCATCAACTGTTTTGACTAAACGTTGAGAAATAATAGAACGTAAATTTAAGGATAAATCAGCAAATAATTTCTTTTGTTTTTCAGTGGGAAAGAAACCCACTACACGGTCAATAGCTTGGTTCGCACTATTAGCATGTAAGGTAGCCATGGCTAAATGTCCGGTTTGTGCCAGTTCTAAAGCAAAATCCATGGTTTCTTTACTACGAATTTCCCCCAGCAAAATCACATCGGGAGCTTGGCGTAGCGTGTTATGCATAGCCGCTTCCCAACTGTGAGCATCAACGCCGATTTCGCGTTGCATAATCACGCAGTTTTTATGCGGATGCACATATTCAATGGGATCTTCAAGCGTAATAATGTGTCCATAGCTATTGGCATTTCGATGATCCACCATAGCCGCCATGGTGGTAGATTTACCTGAACCTGTCCCGCCCACCATTAAAACTAAGCCGTTTTTATGGGCAATCACATCTTTCAGCACAGGGGGTAAGCCGAGTTTGTCAAAATTAGGTACTTCAGCGGTAATCACACGCGCCACTAAGCCTTGAGCACCTTGTTGTACAAAAGCATTGCAGCGAAAACGTCCCACCCCTGGAGGATTGACTGCAAAGTTACATTCTTTACTTTCTTCATATTCTTTTAATTGCTTGTCATTCATGATGCACTGTGTCAGTGCTCTGGAATCAGCCGCAGATAAGGGTTGTTTCATCATCGGCGTCATTTTGCCTTTGAGTTTCATCGCTGGCGGAAAACCCGCAGTAATGAATAAATCCGAACCGCCTTTTTTGACCATTAAGGTCATTAAATCTCTAATCAACTTGGTGGCTTGATCTCTTTCCATGGTTCTAAATCCTATGACACTGAAGAACTATAAATAACCTTACGCACATAGCGTGAAGTGAACAAGAACATCAGGTTTTTTCTATATTAAAAAAACCAGTATCGCGTAACGAGGGCTATAAGAAGGCTTCTTTATTAGCGGCTTTTTCTCGTGCTGCATCACGAGTGATGAGTTTATCCTTGAGCAATCCCTGTAAGCATTGATCAAGTGTTTGCATACCAAACTTTTGCCCGGTTTGAAGTGCTGAATACATTTGGGCAATTTTGTTTTCGCGGATTAAATTACGAATAGCAGGGGTACCGACTAAGATTTCATGCGCTGCCACACGTCCACCACCGACTTTTCTCAGTAGACTTTGTGACACCACATATTTTAAAGATTCTGAGAGCATGGCTCGAATCATATCTTTTTCTGCGGCGGGAAAAGCATCAACAATACGATCCATGGTTTTTGCCGCAGAACTGGTATGTAGCGTACCAAAGACGACGTGCCCGGTTTCTGCCGCAGACAGGGCGAGACGAATGGTTTCTAAATCACGCATTTCCCCCACCAGAATAACGTCCGGGTCTTGGCGCAAAGCTGAACGCAGCGCTTCACTAAAACCTAAAGTATCACGATGTACTTCACGTTGCGTCATCATGCATTTTTTTACTGGATGGACAAATTCAATGGGGTCTTCGATGGTCAGGATATGTCCAGGATCATTCTCGTTGCGATAGTTCATCATCGCTGCCAAGGTGGTCGATTTACCCGAACCCGTACCTCCGGTGACTAATACAATGCCACGCGGAGTCATGGCTATTTCTTTAAATAAATCAGGCGCTTTAATTTGTTCTAAGGAGAGAATTTCAGAAGGAATGGTACGAAATACGGCACCTGAACCACGGTTTTGTGTAAAAGCATTGACACGAAAACGCGCCAATCCTGGAATTTCAAATGAAAAATCGCATTCCAGATATTTTTCATAATCTTTGCGCTGTTTGTCATTCATGATGTCGTACACCATGTCTCGCACTTGGCTATGTTCCAGCACGGGCAAGTTGATTTTTTTCATCTCACCGCTACACCGAATCATCGGCGGCACTCCGGCTGAAAGGTGCAAATCCGAAGCCCCATTTTTTACACCAAATGCTAATAACTCTCCAATGTCCATTGGTTTCCCCTGGCTATTTATAACTGGCAACTCAAAAGCGGGCTAAAAGATACCACGAAATGTGTTGAGCCGCTATTTCTGTGCGATTGGCCAAGGCTGCCTCATTTGGCATTTAGGTGTTTTAACAGAGATAATAAGACATCGTTATCCCATTCAGCACGCTTTTGTTTGCCTTTGATACTTCTGCAAGATGCCTCTTTTTTAAAAAATTAAAGTTATTCTCCGTCGCAATTGGACTAACACCTGTAGTGGCGTTACGTTGATTTTGGTGCAAATGAGGAAATCAAAGTATTTGCAAGAGAAGTTGAAATAAAATAACGGCTTGATAGTTCTGCATGAATGTTAGTTTTCAGTGAATACAGGCTCATGATTGTAGCCATATAGATTGAAATTAATCACTGTCTGGTTTGGAAATGCTTAGGGGGCGGTTACATTTCTTTATGGGCTGAAACGGAATGAAAGGGTACGGCCTGTTGGATAAAAACTTGCTTTATTTGCTTGATTCCACTTATAATGCCGCCCTTTTTTCTGGGCATATCGTCCCAGTGGTAACGATGTTAGTATTAGATTTATTTTTGAGGGAGTGATTGAACATGTCCAAAGTGTGTCAAGTCACTGGGAAACGTACCACAACAGGTAATAATGTTTCTCATGCACACAATAAAACCCGACGTAAATTTCTGCCAAATTTACATAACCACCGTTTTTGGGTCGCCAGTGAAAACCGTTGGGTTAAACTGCGCTTAACCACCAAAGGTATGCGGATTATTGATAAATTAGGTGTCGATAAAGTGTTGGCAGATATGCGTTCGCGTGGTGAAAAAGTTTAAGGAGTTGAGCAATGCGTGACAAAATCAAATTAGTCTCTAGTGCGGGTACAGGTCATTTTTATACGACCACCAAAAACAAACGTACTACACCGGATAAATTGTCTTTTCGTAAATATGATCCAGTGGTGCGCAAGCACGTTGAATATAAAGAAGCAAAAATTAAGTAGCCGCCAGTCGGTACTGTTTTTCAGTGTGTTATAACACACTGAAAAACAGTATTTTACCTCCGCCACTTCATATCCCTTTGAATGGCAAACGTAGGGTGAATTCAGAACCCTTACCATGTTCGCTAGTCACGCTAATATTTCCCTGCATCATGTGGCTGAAATGCTGACTAATTGATAATCCCAATCCAGTGCCGCCATACTTTCCTGTTGTTGAAGCTTCTGCTTGAGCAAATTCTTGGAAAATATGTTCTAGTTGTTCTGATGCTAGACCAATCCCTGTATCTTTAACGCGGAAACAAATAGAATCCTGTTTTTCCGTCACTTCTTGAAACACGTCTAAACGGATTAAGCCATGCTGGGTAAATTTTGCAGCATTACTTAATAAGTTAAATAATATTTGCCGCAAACGTGTCATATCGGTGTGTAATACCATCTCTTCATGAGCACAATGAATGATGAGGCGATTGGCATTTTTTTCTACAAGCGGTTGTACAATACCCCGAATGTCTTCTAAAAAAGCACTGAGTTGACAATCTTCATAATACAGTTGAATTTTTCCTGCTTTGATTTTAGATAAATCCAAAATATCATTAATCAGTGATAATAAATATTGGCCTGAATAATTAATTCGGTTTAAATCAGAAATCGCTGCTTCATTCTCTACGTCTTCCGCTTCTTCTTTTAATAATGCGCTATAGCCAATAATGGCATTGAGTGGTGTGCGCAATTCATGGCTCATATTGGCAAGAAAGCGAGACTGTGCTCGGTTAGCCTCTTCTGCGGTATCTTTAGCAGCCATTAACCCCTTAGTTTGTTCTTGCACTAAATGGCGTAATTGTTCTTCTACACGATGACGTTCTTCTTCTTTAAAATTAAAATAAGCACGATGCATGGCTCCATAAAAATATACTGTTATTAAAGCGGTGCACAATATACCAAATAAAAAGACCCATAAAGCTTGCCAACCTGTTGTACCTTGTAAGTATCCTGGTGCTGGCGTACAAATCACCGACCAAGTGCGTCCGGCAATTAAAAATTCTTTTTTGATTTCCAATTTAGAATGACGACTTTCTTCAGCTTCTTCTTCATTTTTAGGTTCTGCTTCTTTATCCAATAAGCCGGGCTGAAAAAATAAGAAGGTCGGTGTATTTTTGCGGGTCACATCAAATACACGAATATCGATAGCACGGGGTTCTAATGCGCTTAAAGCATCATCAATCACATCTCCTACTTGATATACGCCCAGCACAAATCCTCGCAAAGCAGTACGGCGCTGACTGATGCTGTGACGCGGTTTGTCCGCCGCATAAATGGGGCGAAACACCAGCATCCCATGTTGTCCGCCTGGATCAGGGCCGACATGTTTATGCGACATCGCCAGCATATTGCCGCTGTCTCTGGCTTCTTGCAGCAAACGCAGAATCTCGGCATCGGCTCCCACATCAAATCCCAGTGTTGGCTCATTACCTTCCATGGGTTCTACGTAATAAATGGGATAGTAAGTGGCCCGTGGTTTGACCGGGATCAAACGACCCTTGTCATCCATTTCAATAAATTGAAAATCGGGCAAATAGCTAGGAAAACCTTGCTGTCCACTCTGTTCGTAGGTGTTTTTTTCTGCGGCAGGCACGCTAGGTATCCATTCCAAAGATTGAATACCGGGTCTGGATTCTACAAAAGTGTGGGCAAAGAGATGAAATTGCTGGCGGGTAATATCAGGGTGGGCTTGGAAAAAAGCATCCAGGTTTTGTAACACATGCAGTTTATGTTTCAGGGTACGTCCCATGGCTGTCGTGCGATCTTGTGCATCTTGCGCAAAATCAGACAAAATCTGCTGCCGTTCCCAATTCGACGCTAAATGCGACATTAACAAAGACAAACCAAAGCCTATCACAAGGGTTAAGATAATCGGAAAATAGCTTAACCATAATGAGGCGATATGGTTTTTTAAGCACCGTAGCCAGGAGGTTCGCGTTGCGAATGTCGATGTGGGTGCTGAAGTCATCGGTCTTTAATACCTCTGGTTGAGACGCTGTATGAATACTGAATCACTGGTGTTACGCAATGGCGTTGACATAGCGTGGAAAAAACGGGATGTTTTTGTTCACTCAGCAGAGTAACACCAGCGAAGTCTGTATGAAACGCAAATTCTAAGCCACCATAAAGCGGGGCTAATCTCGTCGTAGTGCATCTGAGACCGCCACGGGTGTGGGATAGCGCATGACAATCAAATAAGACGATACGATAAAAGTCAAAACTGTCGCCACTTGGATGAGGTAAGAGGCATTATCACTAATAATATTTAAATCCCAGGCTAACACGGCAATTAATAAAGAAAACTCACTGATTTGTCCCAACCGATAGCCCATTTCTAGCGACAGTTGAGGCGGTTCATTAAAGCGCACCAGCAACCAACGAAAAACATAAGGTTTGAGTACCAGCATCAGCCCCGCCAAACAACTGGCAGGCAAGATAATATCCGGCATACTGTGTAAATTTAGCCCCGCGCCTAAAGTGAAGAAAAACATCACTAAAAAGAAATCTCGCAAAGGTTTAAGGCTTTCTGCAATAAACAAAGCAATGGGGCTAGTTGCCAATACCACGCCGCCGATAAATGCGCCAATTTCATGGGACAGTTTGAAGGCTTCAGCCAGCGCCGCTAAGCCTAAACACCAACCTATCGCGGTTAAAAAAATGTATTCCTGGATTTTGCTAAAGCGTTGAATCAAAGGCAGGAGCACATAACGACTGAAACCCCAGGCGAAGGCGATGAGTAAAGGCAAAGAAAAAATAGACATTAAAATACTGGTTAATAAATGATGCTCACTACTACCGCCTTTCAGCATGAGCAGCACTAAAATGGCTAATAAATCTTGTAATAACAATACGCTAACAATGATTTCACCCGCATGTTTATGATGCAGCACCGTGGTCGGCAATAATTTTAAGCCCAAAATAGTGCTGGAAAACATCATGGCAGTGCCAATGATCAAGCTGTCTAAGCTGTTATATCCAAAAGCCAGCCCGACTAAAAAACCCACCACAGCAAACAACAGCGAACTCAGCAGCGTCAATCCAGTGGTCTTGCCCAGCATGTGTAGCAAATTACCCGGCTTAAGATTTAAGCCTAATAAAAACAATAAGAACACAATGCCAATATGTGCAATATCTTTGATCCGTGGTGCATCTTGTTCACTCATTAACGCCAATCCCCAAGGGCCCAGCGCGATGCCTATAAAAATATACCCTACTAACATGGCCTGACGTGCATATAGCGCCAATGTTGCCATGAAGGCAGAACCCGTGAAGATCATGAACATGAGGAAAAACACCGAGGAGGCAGAATCCTGGGAGCTTGAAGAAGAAACAACAGCAGCAAGAGCTTCAGACATAGATATGAGGGATGGGGCGTTGATGCATCAGGTGGGAAGAAGAACAACTATGTTGATAGCCATTCATAGCGCAGATATAAGTTTACGCAAGCCTGGACAAATCTAATGTTTACTAACGTTACACAAAGGCTTGGTGTTGCATAACGTCACATATTTACTCTAAATCAAAATCTAATTCTTGGGTTTCAGCCACTTTCAAATAGGTGTGCGCTTGGTGCAAAATTTTCTTGCGTCGCAGCAATAATTGCAGTCGTCCGCCACCTTTTTGTCGCCATAACACGGAAGAGCGAATGCCCGCTAATAACAGCGCACGCACTTTGTTGGCGTTATCAGGGTTTTGTAAATGAAGTGGATCACCATGCACCTGAATGCGGTAATTAAAGGTGCTTAAAGTGTGTGTATAAATATCAGCAAAACGGGCGATTACATTGGTATGTGTGGCACTGCCAAACACTTTCACTTGAGACATCGCTTGTTCAATACCTTCGCGCACCTGTTGCAACATATCAGAATGTTTACTCAGACGTTGTTCCAGCACTAAAATGCCTAGCGCATAACGCAAAATTTCAGCATCCCGCGCCTGTGGACTCAACTGCTCAGTTAAAGTGCGTAAACCCGCAGTCAGCCCATTTAAGCTGGAATACACTGCTTCAGTGGATTCCGCCTCAATTTTGAGCAGGCTTTCCATGCTGACTTGAAACGCCAAATTGTCTGAACGGCCTTGTCGTGCGATTTGTTTGACTAAGGAGGCCGCCTGAAAAACGCCCGCCAATCCCAAAGTGCTTTCTTCTATGGACATGTTGACCACCTAATGTATCCGCATCTGTCGATAGCATCCTATCCACAATGACACGATGTAAAAAACCACTTCGCCGTAGCGAAAAATAAACATTATCAATATACAAGCTATTATTTTTTAAAGGGTTACTGAGAGTTTTTGCAAAAATAGCGCGTATTGCAGCAGCGCTAAAATAGGTGCTGATAACGGCATAGTTTAACACCCTCTGCAAACTTATAGGCCGCCTTGTCTGCGTATAGACTTTTGACGCTCATTTATTTCTCAGCAAAGATGCGTTCTGCTTCTGCTATCGCCCAATCTGTGTATACATAATCAGAGATCTGCTGCGAGTTGATGACCTGCCCCTGTGTTTTCAAATAAGCCAATAATGCCTCAATATACTGTTCCACGCCTTGTCGATTGCGGGTTTTGATGGTGTTTAAATTCGTATGCCATTGAGCCCCGGCAGAAAACTCTTCTAACTCAGACTCGCTATAATGACTTTGTTTAAATTGGGTACGTTGTAACAGCGCATAAAAAGCAGCTTTATTGTCTGTTTGGCTTTGCCAATATACGGCTTTCAACCAGCCGCGTAAGAATTTTTTCACATCTTCAGGATGTTCTTGCAAGAGGCTTTTCTGCACGGCTATGCCTTCTGGTATCACGCCAGGGAAATCAGCCGAAGAAAACAGTTTTTTGCCCTTGCCCTCTTTAATCACTTTAGAGGCTTCAGGATCAAAATTAATCATGGCATCGACTTTTCCCCGCTTAAATACTTGATTTAAATCGGCGGTATTGGCAATTTCCAGCAATTTAACGGCGGTAATATCTAGACCTGCCGTTGCCAACACTTTATTGGCAAAAAAGCCAATGGGGGCAGAACGCGAATAAACGCCGAGTTTTCCCCCTTTCAACATCGACACATCGCTTAACGGCGGCACAATAAAATAATCACCACCGTGTGACCAATCATGCTCATAAATAATCGTATAACGCTCCGGGGAGCGATTCATCATTTCAACCGCATTGCCTAACATACACAGCATAAAATCGGTCTTACCATGCTCAAAAGCCGTCAAGTTTTCCACTTCATAATCACTGAATTGCCGGATATTGACCGTGATACCTTCGGCTTGCCAAAAACCTTTTTCCGCCGCGACATAGGCTGTTCCCCACGGCAACCATTCAATCAGACCTAATGTGTAAGAAGCTGCCATCGTGGGCCACGATACAGCGCTCAAACAACACCCTAACAGCAGATTTTTAAATCCAGTGTGTAATGCTTTCATCATCCATCCTTTTGGTAAGTGACTAAAAACCACGTTGCTGACATTCTTTATCTAAAACCCGCCAAGACTTACCGCGACTGTAGTGTGCCGCGATGGCTGGGGGTATGTTGTCGAGTAACACTTGGTGCAAACCTAAGCGTTTGATTCGCTTTTTTAAAATGGCTTTGGTTTTATTTTCTTCTGCCACCATACCGGCATACAGGAGGGTCAAGAGCTTATCCATTTCCTCCGCATCCTTTCCATAAGGCTGGGCTAAGCGCGTGATACCCGCCAGTATTTTAGGATTGAGTTGAGCCTTGGTGACTTGGTAAATCTGTACAAAATCTGCATATATTTGTTGGCTGCCATGAATCTGGGATAAATCTTTAAGACGTTGAAAATATTCACTGTCTTTAGGCGCATAGCGGTGTTGGCCTTGACGCAAATAAATGCACCAGGCATCAAAATGCCCGTGATCAAATTCTAATTGGCTGCCATCGGCGAATGCCTTAATGAAACGTGCTGACATCAATAATAAACAACAATAAGCCAATAATATTGCCCGCTTTATCTCGGTAAGGCAGGCGATTAAATTGCCATTGTTTGTCATTAATCTCTTTGATGTGCCCCAGCACAGCGCGTCCCGTGCTTAAGACTTGTATATCCAGTTTTGCATCATCCGTGTCATAGGCTAATTTCAGATCGTGCATTGGACATCCTTGCAATTCTTCGGGACGAGCATTGAATAAATGAGCCGCATGACGATTGGCACGCACAATGTGCTGATGGCGATCCACATACAAAATAGGAAAGGGCGCGGCATGAAAAATACTGCCATATTGATTGCGTTCTTCACGCAATGTTTGTTCGTGCAAATGACGCTTGGTGATGTCGTGCATCACGGCATACACCAACTTTTGTCCTTTTACTTCACATTGTCCCATCATGATTTCAACTGGAAACAAAGTGCCATCTTTATGTTTGTGCCAACTGACAGGGATATGAGCTTGTGGCTCTCGATAAGCTTTGCGTATATCAGCCATGCATTGTGTGGGATCAGCGTATAAACGATCAAAACTCGCTTCATTCCATTCTTCACGCGCATAGCCATAAAGCTTTAAGACCATTGGGTTAGCGTCTAGTATGTGTCGATTTTGTTGAGAAAAAACTAAAGCGGCTTCAGCTTGTGCATTGAACAAATGATGATACAAAGATTCTTTTTCGGCTTTGATGCGTGTATTGCGTAATGATTGTTGGATATGTTGTTGTTCTGTGACATCTTCAAAAATGATGACGAAACGCTGGGGACGACCTTTTTCATTAGGAATAATAGAAGCATTATTATGTATCCAGCGATAGGAACCCTCGGCATGTTGCATACGATATTTTATATCTAAGGTAGCGGTTTTTTGTTTGAGGAATTGCCGAATATGCGCTACTACAGCTTGGTATTCACTAGGATAAATTCGACTAAACCAAGTCTCTTCATGATGGCCTAGATGTTTTTCAAGACTCAACCCCAGCATTTCTTTCCAGGTATCAGAATAATCCAAGGTATTTTGTGATATATCCCAAGTCACAATGCCTTCAGAATGGCTAAGACTCATGGCTTTTACATCATTTTGCAAAGTATTTAATTGCTGTGCTAAACGAGTTTCTTGAGAAACATCCTGAAATATTAATAAGCGTGCTTGCGTGCCTTGTGTTTGTGGGTCTTTTAACAAGCGGTGTTGAACTTGTAAATATATGATGTCATTCTGGCTTTTATGCTGTAAATGTAAAGTGTTGGATTCTCCATTATCCGTCGCCTGTACTGAGGATTGCCACAATCCCATAAAATCAGATAAGCCCATGGCTCCCCCCAACAAAGCTTCGATGCGATGTGGATTAAGCCCGTGCAATTGCCCTGATTTGGTTTGTAACACCACGCCTTCAGTCATACATTCAATCACGCTGGAATAATATTGATAATCTTCTACATCATGTTGAACGCCTAATTGAGTGTGTAGTTCTTCATACATGAGCTGTAAATCAGCATGTTTTTCCTGCAAAATGACCTGTTCTTCTTGCAATGTCGTGAGGGAATCTTGCTCCATATCTTGTTTGCACATGCTGGCATCAATGCCCACTGCATAAAAAGCAAATTCCATTAATGAAGGGGTCGCCTGCCAAAGAAAATAATGATATTGATCTTGATGGTCTTTAATTTGACAGGCAAAAGTGAGAGGTGTGTCGCTATTACTTAAACTATTAAGCTGGCTTTCAATGAGAGACTGTTCATCGGGATGCACTAGCTCTAAAAAACTTAATTGCAGCATGTGTTCAATGCTATAACCTAGAATATCTAGTGTTGCTTGATTAACTTGACGAAAGCTGCCTTCAAAACCCACTACACAACACAGGGTTTGACAGGTTGAAAAGAAATTAGCATGTTGAAAAAGAGATGCGCTCATTGAGTGTGGTACCAGTGCAAAATGAATTCAGCAATATGTGGCGGATGATTTAAATCCAGTACAGGAAGATTTCTTTCTATTACTAAAGGCGCATCTGTCGCGACAGCAATAATGGAAGTGTCTTGAACACACAATAAAGGTTGTTGTAATACTGGACGATGCAATTCAATTTTTGGAAAGACTTCATGTCTAAAGCCTTCGACTATAATCAAATCTAATGTCGATCCTGCATAAGCACTTAATGCGTCCGTCAAGCCCTTAAAATCGGCTTCGGTTTGTTCCGGTGTTTCTTGCATTAAGACCCAACGTTGGCTAGAAGCCAATAACATGGGATTAGCACCAGCGGCTCGTAGTCGATAACTGTCTTTACCCGGTTTATCCATATCGAAATGATGATGGGTGTGTTTCAGCACTGCCACGCGCAAATGTGGCTGCAATAAGGGCAAAAGCTGTTCCAGTAAGCTGGTTTTGCCTGTACCACTATAAGCACATAAGCCCAGCAAGGGTGTTGTCTGTGTCATGAGATTAAATATCTTTAAAGTGAGTCATTTGCGGTTTAAATGTTGTCATTATTTGACACAAGGTTTAAGTATAAATACGTCTTTCTTTAATATTGGCATTTGCTTATATTAACCACTTTAATCATCCTGCTTTTATAGGTTAATACTGGGTGAGAGATACTTTTCCTTCCTGGGCTTGCCTCTCCCCCTTCTAGGGTCTGGATGATTTTGGTGGAAATCCTCATTATGGTGGTTTGGCGCGATACCGTATCGCGCCTTTTTTTTGCCTTTTTTTTGGTAAACCATGTATTTATGACGGGTTCAATGGTAGGAGGCGTTGCTTGGAAGGGCGTGGAAGGCGGCTTTGCTGCAAAGGTAAGCGGCGAAAAACTTGCTGACATTGGTTTTTCCATTCCCGCCACTTAAACGGGTTGGGGCGATCATAATGCAGTTGGTCTAATGACTTGAATAAAGGCTGTAATGCCTCTGCTTCCAAACCAGGATAACGTTGCGCAAAACACTCACTTAAGCGCTGCAATGGCGTATTCACTGGGGTGTTTAATTGCTCATGTGCAAATTGTTGAATCAAGCGGCTGAGACGCAAAGGCTCTGATTCATTGTCCACTAGACGTAAAAAATGTAGCACCCGCAAAGGCGTGGGCATTAAATACCAGAGGGTTTTATGCCACCAGGTGCGCGGATACAAAGGAGATGCAGGCGTGTGAAGAATAGGCGCGTCATCGGTTGATTGTTGTAAGACATCGTTTGTGGCGCGAGCACGACCTGTCGATAAAGACTGCCACACTTGATAAGGCCGTGTTTCTTGCCATTGTGACTGCCATCTCACCGCATATTGGCGCACAGTCTGCCGTAATAAATGCTCCCACTTTAATCCTTGTGCATAGAGTTCGGTTTTGACACGACTGAACATCGTCAACACTCTTGTCTTGCCAGGGCGACCCGCGCCCCACCATCCGCCTAAAGCCAATACGCAAAGATGAGTAAATAACCACCAAAAGCCACTCGTCGTATTTTGAGATGAATAGGGCGTATCGGGTAAAGAAGGGGACACAGGCTGGAGTTTTGGCCGATGAGTCACGGGCGTGGGATCGATAACGGATAACAAATGCACAGGCCAGGTCGCCCAAGCTGTGCGTGCTTCGCGCAGGCTCCACCACTGTATTTGTAATTCAGGAATGTGTAAGGTGCCCGCGTGTTTAGGAATTAAAGTATAAGAATCCACACGCCAGCCTTGCAACACCGTATCATCACGTACTAAACGCTGCCCAAACTGCGGACGCTCGGAATACACCTTGAAATCTTCAGGCGGGAGGGGCAACTGAGGTGCGGGCAATTGCGCTCCGGTGATGCCGAGCGCATTGGTGGTTAAAGTGAGGGTGAAAGGCTCACCAAGCTTAAGCGATGCGGTATTTTCTAATTGCCCGTCCAAGGTCAAAGCCAGCAAAGGTTGCCAATCCCCTTGGTGGTTGGGTGCAGGCGGTTTGATACGTAAATCCAAAGCATTGGTTTGTAGGTTGATTTTATTCGTGGCTTGAGTCTTCGGATAAGCATAGCTGAAATTATTCCAGCGATGGCTGCTATAGGTGACTTCTATCGTGGCGGGAGGAATGCGGCTGTCACCAAAGGTGAGCGGGGTTAAAGCATAACGAAATTCAGAAATACTATAATTTTTGCCCTGACGCTGGTGGGTATAAAAATGTGGTTGTTGATCCAGTTTTTCGACCAGCGCAACGCCGGATAGCATTGGCGCGATAGGGTTTAAGGTGTTGACTTGCGCCGTACTGGTGACGCGCAAGGTATAAATCAGCGTTTGTTGCACATAGGGTTCCGTCACATCCACCAGTGCCTCCACCCAGACCAAGCCATCCTCGCTGCTTGTTTGTGCTTGGGCAGATGCCATCACCCCCAAACAATAGCCGATGCATAAGATACGATGCCAGTATTGAGGCATACTTCCTCCTGTTATTATTGAAGTGATCTGGCTGTATGGACAAACACAGGGTTTGTCTTCTCGTCATGATGCAGACCCACATAGTCCGTCTAATTTTTATTCTTTATAGCATCTCTTTACTGACCTTGGGTATACTTAGCAGCTTCCAAGCGACGGCAACCCTTAATGGAACATTCAAGCGTGATCTCACATCCTTTCAAAAACAGCAGTGCCCGCATCATGATTGTGGATCGCTCCGAAGTGGCACGCTCTATTATTGCGCATATTCTGCAAAAAGAAATGCAGAACGCTTATATCGTCACCTGTGGCAGCGCTGAAGAAGCCCTAGAATACTTGCACCGAGAGAAATTTGACTTAATCACCACCGCCTTGCTATTGCCCGGTTTAGATGGTTTAGATTTATGTCATGAAGTACGTAAAAGCAATAAACAACATCTCACCCCCGTGATTGTCGTCTCTAGCGATGCGGATACCCGTTTATTACGCGAAGGCTTTTCTGCGGGTGTCACCGATTATTTCAATAAATCGCTGGGCTATCGCAAACTGGTTGAATTCATTAAAGATGTATCGCAGCGTCATGCGGGCTTGGTGGGCAAAGTTTTATATGTCGAAGACAGCACCAGCACGGCTAAAACCACTCAAAGCCTGCTACAAAATCATGGTTTACAGATCACCCACGTCACCAATGCCGAAGAAGCCCTAGAACTCGTCAAACAAGGCTGTAGCAATGGCGAGACCCATTACGATGTCATCTTCACTGACTTTTTCCTCGAAGGCTCCATGACCGGCGGGGATTTGCTCTATGTCATCCGCACGCAATTACATTTGTCACGGCAAGAATTACCCGTTTTAGTCGTCACGGTGCAAGACAATGAAGCCTGTCAGGCCGATATTTTCCACGCCGGGGCTAATGACTTCATTATGAAACCCGTGGTGGAAGAAGTGCTCATGGCGAGGCTTAAATCGCTGCTGCTCATCAAACACCAATACAACGTCTTACAGCGCTATTCACACGATATGTATCAACTGGCCACGACAGACTCGCTGACGGGCGTGAAAAACAAAGAATATTTATTCAGCGATGGGCCTGAATATCTCAAAAAACAGAAAAAACTGTGTTTAATGATGCTGGATATTGACCATCTGGAAGAGATTAACGAACTACGCGGACACATCACAGGCGATCATATCCTGCACGGTGTGGGGCACTTCTTAAGCACCTACTTTCATCAACAAAATGTATTTTTATCACGTTTCGGTGGGAAAAAATTCACCTTGATGTTAGGCGGGCATGATGCCGACAGCGGTTTTGAAGTAGCGGAAGATTTACGTCAGAAGATTCTGCAATTACAGCCTGAGAATGTAGACATTAGTGCAAGCTTAGGACTTGCCAGCACTGAAGGTATGAAAAAACCCAGCTTAAATGCTTTAATCGCCAATGCCGATAGTGCTTTACATCAAGCAAAAGATAAAGGTTTTAATCGTAGTGAGTTGTTTTTAGCAGCTTAAAACGCGGTTTATAGCTGAGAATAAATCACTAAGCGCTTTTGAATAGAACAAGAGCGCGTTGTAATACTATAAGAAGTGTTTAAAACATAATTGCGGGCATCGACATGTTTTCCGGTGTCTTGCTGCACCAAAGGGGCTAATTCACCCAGCGCCTTTGCATATACTTCACGCTTAAAAGGCACCACATCCTGCAACGGCTGCCAGTAATTCACCCAACGCCAGCTATCAAATTCAGGCTGGCGGCTCAAGTTCAAACGCACATCCTCTTCCCCGCCCATTAAACGCAAAACAAACCAACGTTGTTTCTGTCCAATACACAAAGGACGACGATGATGGCGCACCAAATGCGCGGGCAAATGGTAATACAACCAATCCTGCGTCACGCCCAGCACTTTGATGTGATCGCGGGTCAAGCCAACTTCTTCGGTCAACTCACGATACATGGCTTGTTCTGGGGTTTCATGAGATTTCATACCACCCTGCGGGAACTGCCAAGCATTCTGGCCAATACGTTTAGCCCAGAATACCTGACCGTCCTGATTAATCAGGATAATCCCCACATTGAGTCTGAAACCTTTTGCATCAATCACAATTGATTCGCCTGAAATAAAAGAGAAAACATCAGATCGCTTTCGTTATGCCGATAAACTATAACGAATTTTCCCGGCCTTGTCATCGTAACGACACAAAAATCAGAAGGCTGTTAAAGCCATATCTCTGCGGATTCAAGGTAAGCCGTTGCCATAAAAGCCTGCCCATTCAAACACTACTCACTTTTATCTCGTTCCCACGCTCCAGAGGCTGTAAAAGAACTCCCTCCAAGTTATCCTATACACTCATCATAATATTTTGCAAAAGGTAAACAAAGCCGATGTCCTCATGCCGTTACAAACTAGGTGCTAATCGCCAGCAGACGAGTTTGTTGCCACCGAGCTTAGATGAATATGTATCTGAGACTAACGTGGTGCGAGCGATTGATA